>NZ_JBMOXB010000087.1:0-205 GCF_049316305.1 Sphingobacterium sp. HJSM2_6 | reverse complement strand
TGCAATAAAAAAGCCCCACTTTCGTGAGGCTTTAACCAATGTACCTAGGGCGGGAATCGAACCCGCACTCCTTTAACGGGAACAGGATTTTAAGTCCTGCGTGTCTACCAGTTCCACCACCTAGGCGACTGAGCGAAAGACGAGATTCGAACTCGCGACCCCAACCTTGGCAAGGTTGTGCTCTACCAACTGAGCTACTTTCGCT
>NZ_JBMOXB010000086.1:0-210 GCF_049316305.1 Sphingobacterium sp. HJSM2_6 | reverse complement strand
TCAATGCTGTTGTTGCATTATTAATTGTACTCTTCCTGTAGGTTATGCTCATTCTATTCGCTAAGTATGAAAGCGTATTCAATTATTATTTTCATTTGTTAATTGTAAATGGATGTGTCCTTTTTGGTCTGATGGGATATTGTTGAAAATTCTTTAACAACGAATGTTTTTTCTTAGAAGTGGAGTTTATCTCATGTTCCGCTGATTGGA
>NZ_JBMOXB010000085.1:0-212 GCF_049316305.1 Sphingobacterium sp. HJSM2_6 | reverse complement strand
TCTGTTTTTCTAAGCTTCGAGCGTCGCGCTCGTTGCTGTTTCCCTCGGTTGGGACTGCAAAGGTAGAAGATTTTTTTTATTCTCCAAAATTTATTTTAAAATATTTTTTGAAGCCTTTTTTCGTTCGTTTTATTAAAGTGTAATAACACGGCTAAAACTCACTATCCTCTCCCATCTGTCATGCCCTTTCAGGCGTCCCTCCCTTGCGGAGT
>NZ_JBMOXB010000084.1:0-220 GCF_049316305.1 Sphingobacterium sp. HJSM2_6 | reverse complement strand
GGCTTCGATCAAAAAAAAGAAGGCGATTCAGAATATGAAATTAACGGCCTGCGCGTTTTTATGAATAAGGCACATGGCCTCTATTTAGCTGGTATGGAAATAGATTTCAAAAATGGACTAGATGCTCGTGGATTCACATTTAACAATCCTAATGCAACGAGTACCTGTGGTTGCGGAAGTAGCTTCTCGGCATAAGTTAAATCAACAGCCGTTTATCAAG
>NZ_JBMOXB010000083.1:0-228 GCF_049316305.1 Sphingobacterium sp. HJSM2_6 | reverse complement strand
GCGGGAATCAATGAAATATTAATTATATCTACACCTCAGGACTTACCCCATTTCGAGAAATTGTTGGGTGATGGATCCAGAATAGGCTGTAGGTTCGAATACAAAGAACAACCTTCACCCGATGGGTTAGCGCAAGCATTTATATTGGGCAAAGAATTTATAGGGGCTGATAAAGTAGCACTGATCTTAGGCGATAATATATTCTATGGATCTGGGATGTCGAAGTTA
>NZ_JBMOXB010000082.1:0-228 GCF_049316305.1 Sphingobacterium sp. HJSM2_6 | reverse complement strand
TAACTTCGACATCCCAGATCCATAGAATATATTATCGCCTAAGATCAGTGCTACTTTATCAGCCCCTATAAATTCTTCGCCCAATATAAATGCTTGCGCTAACCCATCGGGTGAAGGTTGTTCTTTGTATTCGAACCTACAGCCTATTCTAGATCCATCACCCAACAATTTCTCGAAATGGGGTAAGTCCTGAGGTGTAGATATAATTAATATTTCATTGATTCCCGC
>NZ_JBMOXB010000080.1:0-230 GCF_049316305.1 Sphingobacterium sp. HJSM2_6 | reverse complement strand
AAAAAAGGTTGAAAAGGAAAAAAAATTTTTTTGAATTGAATTTTACTCTGTTTTGAATTTGTTTGAATTTTGTTTCAGACGATTTTGAGAGGGTTGTTGAGATTATCCAGAATTTCTTGAACTTGATCGAAATCGTTTGGATGAACTTTGAGTTTGATGCCACCAAGCGCATTGGAGTAAAACGGCATAACGGAGAGTGTCATTTCGTTTTCGAAAAAATAAGGGATTCC
>NZ_JBMOXB010000079.1:0-233 GCF_049316305.1 Sphingobacterium sp. HJSM2_6 | reverse complement strand
TTGGTCTGGTAGTTCAGCTGGTTAGAATACATGCCTGTCACGCATGGGGTCGCGGGTTCGAGTCCCGTCCAGACCGCTTTTACACCTCCCATACAGGAGATGTTGGTACTATTCTTTGAGAAGTTATAGCTTATAAAATATTCCTAATGAATAATTTTGGTCTGGTAGTTCAGCTGGTTAGAATACATGCCTGTCACGCATGGGGTCGCGGGTTCGAGTCCCGTCCAGACCGC
>NZ_JBMOXB010000078.1:0-234 GCF_049316305.1 Sphingobacterium sp. HJSM2_6 | reverse complement strand
TATTGGGGTCTATTTTTTTTTTTTTTTTTTTAACCATTTTTATAATAAATGTTTTTTTTTTTTTTTAATTTTTTTTTTTTTATTTTTTTTATATTTTTTTTTATTTTTTTTTTTTTTGTTTTTTTTTTTTTTTTTTTTTTTTTTGTTTTTTGTTTTTTTTTTGATTCTTTATTTTTAAATTTCTTTTTATAAACTGAACTCAAACTCTCTTAAAAATGAAACGCAACCACTTGA
>NZ_JBMOXB010000077.1:0-236 GCF_049316305.1 Sphingobacterium sp. HJSM2_6 | reverse complement strand
TTTATAAAAACAAAAATTTAGTGAAAATATATTTTTACAATTTAATAATATAATTTCTAAATCTGCTAAATCCTCATAATGAAAAACTTACAAATACATCAAAAGAAAAGTTTAAAAAAGACGCTATATATTTAATTCTTAAGGTATTCAATTAAAACTTTTTTTCTATGTTTGTTTTGAGTTTAAGAAAGACCTTGCTTTTTCTTGTAAAAGAAAATGATGATGTTTCGTCATCG
>NZ_JBMOXB010000076.1:0-239 GCF_049316305.1 Sphingobacterium sp. HJSM2_6 | reverse complement strand
ATGGGTTGTAAGTTCCTATCTTTGCACCACTCCGCAAGGGAGGGACGCCTGAAAGGGCATGACAGATGGGAGAGGATGGTGAGTTTTAGCCGTGTTATTACACTTAAATAAAACGAACGAAAAAAGCTTCAAAAAATATTTTAAAATAAATTTTGGAGAATCAAAAAAATCTTCTACCTTTGCAGTCCCAACCGAGGGAAACAGCAACGAGCGCGACGCTCGAAGCTTAGAAAAACAGA
>NZ_JBMOXB010000073.1:0-246 GCF_049316305.1 Sphingobacterium sp. HJSM2_6 | reverse complement strand
TATCATCAATGTTTGATAAAACAAATGCTGATTTTGGAAGCGAATCAAAAAATGACTTTTTAACATCTCTGTATTCTGCAAATGTTGGATGATAATCCAAATGATCGTGAGAAAGATTTGTAAAAATTCCTCCCACAAAATGCAAAGCTTCAGTTCGTTTTTGATGAATACCGTGCGAGCTTACTTCCATAAAGCAATGCGTAACCCCAGCTTCAACCATTTCATTTAAATAATGATTAATTGTCA
>NZ_JBMOXB010000072.1:0-243 GCF_049316305.1 Sphingobacterium sp. HJSM2_6 | reverse complement strand
AGGGGGGGGGGGGAAATTAAACAAAAAAAAAAAAAAAAATAAAAAAAAAAAAAAAAAAAAAAAAATAAAAAAAATAAAAAAAAAAAAAAAAAAAAAAAATTGAAAAAAAAAAAAAAAAAAAAAAAAAAAAAAAAAAAAAAAAAAAAAAAAAAAAAAAATATTTTTATTAAAAAAAAAAAAAAAAAAAAATAATTAAAAAAATAAAATAAAAAAAAAAAAAATAATATAAAAAAAAAAAAAAAA
>NZ_JBMOXB010000071.1:0-202 GCF_049316305.1 Sphingobacterium sp. HJSM2_6 | reverse complement strand
ATACAGCAGGATAAGGCGATGGCTTTAGGTATTCCTTCGGCGGCTATTGATCAAACACTACGTGTTGAATTGTCTGGGTATACCGTAGGAACGTATTCGGATCCTAATATGGATAATAATGATTATGCTATTGTGGTGACTGTGCCTAGAGGCAAGGAAGCCAATATAAAAACGTTAGATGGTATTATGGTGGATAATGTGG
>NZ_JBMOXB010000070.1:0-252 GCF_049316305.1 Sphingobacterium sp. HJSM2_6 | reverse complement strand
TCCGCCAACGGATCAACCACGTTCCACCTTCCAATCTCCGCGTCGTAGAACCTTGCGCCATAATCCAACTGATCACCTAACTCCGATTGCACTTCCTTCCCATTATAAAGATACTTATTTATTCCAGTTATTTGAATGGCTTTAGATTTTCCAAAGGCATAGTAATCATGTTTTGGGATTACGTATAGGGGTTGAAGGTGGTGGTTGTTCCGGTATGAGCTATTTATTAGGCTTCGATCAAAAAAAAGAAGG
>NZ_JBMOXB010000069.1:0-253 GCF_049316305.1 Sphingobacterium sp. HJSM2_6 | reverse complement strand
AAATCATATCTTTCTCCTAATTTTTTCTTTAATCGTTGTTTACTTTTTTTGATGGCATCAATTGTAACGCCCAATAAATTAGACATTTCGTAGTTATTAAAATCTAATTTTTGAAGCATTATTATCTTAAGATTAGATTCTTTCAATTCTGGAAAATTTTCCACTACATAGTTGTAAAACTCACCGTGCTGTTTGATAAACTCTCTTTTGAAGGCATTCCAATTTTCATCTGTCATCAAATGAGAGTTTAATA
>NZ_JBMOXB010000068.1:0-253 GCF_049316305.1 Sphingobacterium sp. HJSM2_6 | reverse complement strand
TTCTGAAGATACTTCTGATACCATTTGTAGAATGTACTTCTATGGATGCCGAAGCTTTCCAGTGTCCGCTTCACACCGATGTCACTAGTGGTGGCGCTTTGTATGATCTCGTATTTTTCTGCCGCTGATAATCTCATATATTTTCGGTATTTATGGATTAATCCAGCATGTCCAAACTTTTTTTTACGATATCGTAACGCAGTACCAAGTCGGCTACCATCTCTTTCAAACGAGCATTCTCTTTCTTCAGTTC
>NZ_JBMOXB010000066.1:0-265 GCF_049316305.1 Sphingobacterium sp. HJSM2_6 | reverse complement strand
AACCAAATTACCCCAGCGATTGAATATTTCGAGCTGGTTGTCAGGATATTGGTCGATGCAGTCTATGTAGAAGTAATCGTTTTGTCCGTCATCATTTGGTGAGAATTCATTATAAATCTTCAAACAATTTGGCGCAACTGTCGCGCTAGCTTGATTGTTGCTAGTGTTTGTATCGATTTGATCCAGTTTCGACAAATGTGCCGTATTTAGATAATCTTTAAAATCAACTACTTTAACAATAATAGCAAGTGTTTGTATGGCGCCT
>NZ_JBMOXB010000065.1:0-277 GCF_049316305.1 Sphingobacterium sp. HJSM2_6 | reverse complement strand
GAAAGATTGGGTTTTAAGGCAGTTTTGAGTAATAATTCAGACGAAATTAAAGCGGCTGATAAAGTGATTTTTCCAGGCGTGGGCGAGGCGAGTTCGGCAATGACAAAGCTTCGTGAAAGCGGATTGGATTATTTGATTCCGCAATTGCAACAACCTGTTTTAGGAATTTGCCTTGGAATGCAGATGATGTGTAATAAAACTGAAGAAGGAAATACAGAAGGTTTGGGGATTTTTGACATTGATGTTTTGAAATTTTCAAATAACGTAAAAGTGCCTC
>NZ_JBMOXB010000063.1:0-306 GCF_049316305.1 Sphingobacterium sp. HJSM2_6 | reverse complement strand
ATGCTAAACTTAAGGCTTTTAGAAGTGTGTTCCGTGGTGTTAGAGATACCAAATTCTTCCTATATCGAGTAATGAAAATATATGCTTAAGAATTTATTCCCCCCAAGAATTCCACTTGATCCCTTCAATCAAATTTAATGACTCACCGAATGACTCACTAAAAGTTTGCGAATTTCTGAACATTTTGACCTGTCGTAACAACAAAAAAGCCTGCAAACGTTCAATTTGCAAGCTTTTGTATGTTTTGATCTTCGATCTGGTAGCCCGTAGGGGAATCGAACCCCTGTTTCAAGAATGAAAATCTTG
>NZ_JBMOXB010000062.1:0-326 GCF_049316305.1 Sphingobacterium sp. HJSM2_6 | reverse complement strand
ATACCAAATTCTTCCTATATCGAGTAATGAAACTATATGCTTAAGAATTTATTCCCCCCAAGAATTCCACTTGATCCCAGATAATATGAAATTGATTTTTCAGAACTTGTGAAAGACAGGATGGGATATCTATCTTTTCTGCTTCAAGATTCTTAAATTATTTGCTTAGTCCACAGGTTTTGTTTCTGATCCTTTTTTAGCTCCTCCATAACTTTTGTACATGATCCATTAAGAAGATAAAAAAGATTGTGCAATAAAAAAGCCCCACTTTCGTGAGGCTTTAACCAATGTACCTAGGGCGGGAATCGAACCCGCACTCCTTTAAC
>NZ_JBMOXB010000061.1:0-326 GCF_049316305.1 Sphingobacterium sp. HJSM2_6 | reverse complement strand
ATCGTTCGATGATAGCGTTCAATCTTACCTTGCGTTTGCGGATGTCCTGGTTTACCATGAACTTGTTTCATATTTAATTCATCATTCAGGTATTTTCCCAACTCGGTAGATACGTAACAAGCACCGTTATCAGAGAGTAATTTTGGTTTTGTTTTGGTCTTCAGCTTTGCTTTAATAATCGCCTTATCTACAGTTCTCTTTACATCTTGCGCTTTCATAGTACTGCATAATTCCCAGTGAATGATATAGCGACTGTAATCATCCAAAATCGTACTGAGGTAATAATATCCCCAACCAATGATTTTGAAGTAAGTGAAATCCGTTTG
>NZ_JBMOXB010000060.1:0-329 GCF_049316305.1 Sphingobacterium sp. HJSM2_6 | reverse complement strand
TAACTCTTGGAATTTAATAATCTCTCTAACTTATCGATCATTTCTTTCTGTTGCTGTAACATCCTTTCATATAATTCAATCATTTTATCAACTGGATTAATATGAAAATTTGGATAGTAATTATATCCATTTGACTGATCATTGAAAGTATTGGAAATTATATTCACTGCCTGGTCTACATCAAAATTTTGAATAGCTTCTGATGGAACCTTTAATATTTTGGCAACTTGTTCTAGAATAACCGCTTCAATCTTTTCCTTAGCTTCCAACTGTGACACTTTTTTCTGTGTCCAATCTTCGCCCAGCTCAAAAGCAAGAGCTTCCTGTTT
>NZ_JBMOXB010000059.1:0-351 GCF_049316305.1 Sphingobacterium sp. HJSM2_6 | reverse complement strand
AAGGATCATGCAAAGGCCATTGATTTGGTGTTTCATCAAGGAAAAATTGGAGATTCTTACAATGTTGGAGGCTTCAATGAGTGGCAAAATATAGATCTAGTGAAAGAACTGTGCAAGCAGATGGATGAGAAATTAGGAAGAGCCCCTGGCACTTCTGCAGAGCTGATCACCTTTGTTAAAGATCGTCCTGGTCATGACCTTCGGTATGCGATTGATGCCAGTAAGATCAATCAGGAACTTGGTTATCAGCCATCAGTTACTTTTGAACAAGGCCTGTCTATCACCATCGATTGGTTTTTAACGAATCAAGACTGGTTAGATCATGTGACCTCGGGCGATTATCAGCAATAC
>NZ_JBMOXB010000058.1:0-370 GCF_049316305.1 Sphingobacterium sp. HJSM2_6 | reverse complement strand
CCTCTATCAAACACCCCAACTTTCAACTTTCCTCTCTTCAAGTATTCTCTATTCACATCCGTGATCTCCAGTTCTCCTCTTGATGAGGGTTCTATGTTTTTAGCGATTTCTACCACATCATTGTCATAGAAGTATAAACCTGGTACTGCATAATTAGATTTTGGATTCTTCGGTTTCTCCTCAATCGATACCACCGTATTGTTTACATCAAACTCTACTACACCATATCGCTCTGGATCATGCACAGGATAGGCAAACACATATCCCCCTTCTGGATCTGCACAGGATTGTAATAACTTCGACATCCCAGATCCATAGAATATATTATCGCCTAAGATCAGTGCTACTTTATCAGCCCCTATAAATTCTT
>NZ_JBMOXB010000057.1:0-412 GCF_049316305.1 Sphingobacterium sp. HJSM2_6 | reverse complement strand
GTATCTTGATAAGCACGAACAAAATGATCGGAAGATGCCTTTGAAGCTGAGTAAGGTGAATGTGGATCATAGGCCGTATGCTCGGTGAAAAGGCCCGTTTCACCTAAAGTGCCATAAACCTCGTCTGTAGATACATGATGAAAACGCTTGCCTTCATAATTCCCTTTCCATAATTCCTTCGCAGCATTCAGCAGATTTACCGTACCAATTACATTGGTCATCACAAATTCGGTCGGATTACTAATCGAACGGTCCACATGGGATTCGGCAGCCAAATGGATCACTCCTGTAGGCTGATATTCTTGAAAGATCTGATGGATATGTGCAGCATCACGTATGTCTGCTTTTAAAAAGCTGTAATTGGAGGATTGCTCAATATCCGAAAGGTTTTCTAGGTTACCTGCATAAGTCA
>NZ_JBMOXB010000056.1:0-413 GCF_049316305.1 Sphingobacterium sp. HJSM2_6 | reverse complement strand
TGTAAATCGTCAGCAAAAAGTGGACACGATATTTTAAAAACTTAAGGAGTGTTTTCATCAAAAACGTTAGATTTAATTATGGGAACATCAAAGAAGAAGAGCACGGAATCATTTGTAAAAGACATTCGTAAGAATACGCGCAGGATCTTTACCGCCGAACAGAAGATTTTGATCGTTATGGAGGGTCTTAGAGCCGAGACCTCTGTGGCAGAATTGTGTAGAAAGCACAGCATCGCCCAGTCCCAGTTCTACGCCTGGAACAAAGAGTTTATGGAAGCTGGCAAGAAGCGTCTGAACGGGGATGTAACCAGAGAAGCAACTAGTGATGAGGTCTCCGAACTGAAGAAAGAGAATGCTCGTTTGAAAGAGATGGTAGCCGACTTGGTACTGCGTTACGATATCGTAAAAAAAAG
>NZ_JBMOXB010000055.1:0-433 GCF_049316305.1 Sphingobacterium sp. HJSM2_6 | reverse complement strand
CAAAAAATCATGATCGTTATGGAAGCCTTACGGGCAGAGGTATCGGTATCGGAACTGTGTCGCAAGCATAATATTAATGAATCGCAATTCTATAAATGGAACAAAGAATTCCTTGAAGCGGGAAAAAAGCGACTAGAGGGCGATTTAACACGAGAAGCAACGAGTGATGAGGTGATGGAATTAAAGCAAGAGAACGCTCGTTTAAAGGAAATTGTCGCCGATTTGGTTCTGCGTTATGATATCGTAAAAAAAAGCTTGGATTTGCTGGATTAAGCACAAAATATAAGAAGTTTATGCGTATCACAGCAGCAGAAAAGTACGAGATTATCCAGTCCGTTACACGTTCAGAAATCGGCATTAAACGTACTCTAAAAGAGTTTGGTATTGCTCGAAGTACCTTTTACAAGTGGTACAATTGTTATTTGAAAGATGG
>NZ_JBMOXB010000054.1:0-434 GCF_049316305.1 Sphingobacterium sp. HJSM2_6 | reverse complement strand
ATTAAACGTACTCTAAAAGAGTTTGGTATTGCTCGAAGTACCTTTTACAAGTGGTACAATTGTTATTTGAAAGATGGGTATTTAGGCCTTCAATCCAAAGCTAAAACAAATCGAAGACAATGGAATTCTATTCCACCAGAGGTCAAAGAAATGGTAGTGGAAATCGCTTTGGATAAGGAAGATCTTTCCAGTCGTGAGCTCGCGCATTATAGCACCGACGAACAACAGATGTTTATTTCCGAATCCAGTGTATATAGAATTCTCAAAGAAAGAGGACTTACAACAGCTCCAAGCCATATTTTACTATCAGCTTCTAATGAATTCAAGGATAAGACAGCCTTTGTACATCAAATGTGGCAAACGGATTTCACTTACTTCAAAATCATTGGTTGGGGATATTATTACCTCAGTACGATTTTGGATGATTACAGTCG
>NZ_JBMOXB010000053.1:0-452 GCF_049316305.1 Sphingobacterium sp. HJSM2_6 | reverse complement strand
CTTGTTTTAAGTCAATGTTATAGGGATTACCCAGTCCAGTTTTCACGGTCTAAACTTCTGAATTGAATTGCTTCGGCTAAATGTTCATTGCTGATATGAATGGACGCATCTAAATCGGCTATGGTTCTGGCTACTTTAAGGATTCTGTCGTAAGCTCTGGCAGATAAGTTTAAACGTTCCATTGCCATTTTTAATAAGTTTTTACCTGTATCTGAGATCATGCAGATTTCTCGAATTTGTTTGGCTCGCATTTGTGCATTGCAATGGATTTGTGGGAATTTTTGAAAACGTTGTTCCTGAATTTTCCGGGCTTCCATTACGCGACTTCTAATCACAGCACTCTTTTCTTGTTGTTCTGGTCTAGTTAATTCTGAAAATTCAACGGGTGTTACTTCAATATGGATATCGATTCGGTCTAATAAGGGGCCAGATATTTTGCTGATATAACGTTG
>NZ_JBMOXB010000052.1:0-459 GCF_049316305.1 Sphingobacterium sp. HJSM2_6 | reverse complement strand
TAAAATCTACCTATGCTTTTCTAAAATTAATAAATGAAAATTCATTAAACTATCTTTTAAATTGATTGTATATGATAACTGTATTTCAAAACTAATTGTAAAATCATTTGAGATTGGTGGATTATTAAATAAACCCTCCATTTTTGAAGGGTTTTATTAGTAATTCCTAAGAAATCTTCAAAGACTCTTTACAGAAATCAATAAAGGGATTTAAATCACTATGAGGTTTGATATCTCTAATATTCCTTATTAAACTTTCAAAACATGTTCCTTCATATACCAATCCCAAGCTAGTGATTTCCAATTTTTCAACAGCTTTCCAGAATTGTTTTTCCAACCTTTGGAGTTGTAGTATTCAAAAAACGAATGAGAAACCTCAAGTGAAACATTCTTCTCTAAAAAATAGATTTGAACATGCCTTAATTCTGGTGGAACCTGCTTACCACAGCCTTTCATAAT
>NZ_JBMOXB010000051.1:0-466 GCF_049316305.1 Sphingobacterium sp. HJSM2_6 | reverse complement strand
GAAACATTCTTCTCTAAAAAATAGATTTGAACATGCCTTAATTCTGGTGGAACCTGCTTACCACAGCCTTTCATAATTGACAATCATTATTAAATTTTTTCCGATCGTTAAATAGTTTGGAAAGATCTTCTGGGTCATAATAAATATTTCCTCCAATCTTTGTAAAGGGTAATATTCCACTTTCCCTGACTGAGCTCAGCTTTCCTGGAGAAAATCCAAGTAATTTTCTTACCTCTGCTGATTTCATCCACCTCTTAACTTGGTGATCTCGAAATTTTTCCTTGATTAATCTTTCAATCGAATCTAGCAATTCTGATTTCATTCCTTCTAAATCTTCCAACGTGACCAACTGATCCCTTCTCAACTTTTCCATAACACACAAGATTGATTAACAAATATAAAAACGGAATATAGTAATTAAATAAAAAAGCATCCCAATCATAATTCGAATAGGATGCAAATATTA
>NZ_JBMOXB010000050.1:0-472 GCF_049316305.1 Sphingobacterium sp. HJSM2_6 | reverse complement strand
AAGAAGGTAGCCTGTTCCGATAATACGGCAAAGCCATGTAGAAACCCTCTGGGTACAAAAAGCTGTCTATTATTTTCAGCTGTAAGTTCTACAGCCACGTATTCTCCGTAAGTGCTCGATCCTTCACGAACATCTACCGCCACGTCCAATACAGTACCTTCCAACACGCGTACCAACTTTGCTTGTGCATATTCACCGCGCTGTTGATGCAATCCGCGCACTACGCCGTAACTGGAACGTGATTGATTATCTTGTAGAAAAACGGGATCTAGACCCGTCAATTCTTTGAATTTCTGCTGATTGTAGGACTCAAAGAAATATCCGCGACTGTCTTCATAAACCGTAGGTTCCAGAATATAACAGTCCTTGAGTTTCGTGCTGATTACTTTCATCGCTTATCCTTGATATTGTTTGTTATAGTATTGCTGATAATCGCCCGAGGTCACATGATCTAACCAGTCTTGATTCGTTA
>NZ_JBMOXB010000049.1:0-512 GCF_049316305.1 Sphingobacterium sp. HJSM2_6 | reverse complement strand
ACATTCAGCATCATATCAGCAAAGGTATGCCTAGCCAAGTGTGTATTAAGTTCTCTTCTAATCCCACATAGCATCGCTATTTCTTTTAAGTAAGCATTATACTTTGAATTACTGTTTACGGGAACAAGTTGGCCAAATACCTTCCTACATTCATGATCTTTATATTTATCGATGATCTCCTCAACGATAGGCATGATCGGAACCATTTCGGTCACTCCGGTCTTTCCCCTTTCTTTGACGATCCATTTTTCTCCTGATCGTCCTACATTGACAATATGGCTTTCTGAAAGCGAGTATACGTCCTGAAACGCGAAGCCAGTAAAGCATTGCAGGATAAACACGTCCCTAACTTCCTCCAGTCGTAATATGGTCAATTTTTTGTTCCACAGCAAATAGACCTGTTCGTATTCCAGAGGGGCAACGTCCGTTTCATCCCCTCCGCATCTGAACTTTTGAATAGGATTTTTATCGATCAGGTTTTTAGATTCGGCGATAGAAAGCAGTTGTTTGGT
>NZ_JBMOXB010000048.1:0-515 GCF_049316305.1 Sphingobacterium sp. HJSM2_6 | reverse complement strand
GAGTCAGAATTTTCCATTGGAAAGAAAATTCCTGCAAAAAATTGGAACAGCAAAACAAAGCGTGTATATGGCTGCTTGGATGCTAAACTGATCAATTCTCGCATTAATCAGATTGAAAGTGATCTGGAGAGACATTTTTTTAAACTACAATTTGAGCACGAATACATTTCTCCTATTATGGTTAGAAATGTATACAAAGGACTTTCTGCTGATTACAAGCCTGGTGAATCCCAGAACTCAAATGAAAGCCAAACAAGATCCATATTAGCTCTCGCTGACCAACATGTGCAAGATTTTACAGAAATGGTACGCAAGAGAATCCGATCTGCAGAAACGCTCAGACAATGGAAGGCTACAAGAAATAAAATAGCAGAATTTATCACCAAGAACTATCGTTCGGCTGACTTAGACCTAGAAACAATCGACTATTCTTTTGCGACAAAATTTTATAAATATCTAACAATTGACCGTGAGAAAGTTATTGGAGAAGCGGCTGCAAAGAAGCAGATCAAAAA
>NZ_JBMOXB010000047.1:0-555 GCF_049316305.1 Sphingobacterium sp. HJSM2_6 | reverse complement strand
TATCATATACAATCAATTTAAAAGATAGTTTAATGAATTTTCATTTATTAATTTTAGAAAAGCATAGGTAGATTTTATAACATAAAAATCCTTGAAAAAATATATGATAATTAGAGAGGCAACTATTGATGATATTAGGCAAATTCAAGTCGTAAGAAATTCTGTAAAAGAAAACCCTTTATCAAACCCTAATCTTGTAACAGATGAAGATTGTAGAATATTCATTACTCAAAGAGGTAAAGGTTGGGTTTGTGAAATAGATAATAACGTTATAGGATTTTCTATTGCTGATTTACAAGAGAATAACATATGGGCATTATTTGTTCATCCAGATTTTGACAGACTAGGTGCTGGAAGACAACTGCACGACGTGATGATCAATTGGTATTTTAGCAAAACAAAAGAAACTGTTTGGCTAGGTACTGCACCAGGAACTAGAGCAGAAGCATTTTATAGAAAGGCTGGATGGAAGGAAGTTGGGATGCATGGTAAAGGTGAAATAAAATTTGAGATGTCACACAGCGACTGGTTATTAAACACTCAATAATCTCTTAT
>NZ_JBMOXB010000046.1:0-582 GCF_049316305.1 Sphingobacterium sp. HJSM2_6 | reverse complement strand
GCTTATGATGCTGTACAGGAATTGCGAATTAGATACCGATGGGAGGTGCTGGATGAAGAAAGCAAGAAAATTTCTCAAGCTCGTAAACAGGGAATAACCTATGATCCAGAACTATTACCAAATGGAGACACCCTCAAACAACTTTTAGCTAGGTCAAGACATCTTCTATTCAAACATCCTACAAGATGGACAGAGAACCAGAAACACCGTGCAGAACTCTTATTTCTGCGCTTTCCGTCAATTAGAAAAGCTTATAATCTAGGGATAGCACTTGGAGATATTTACAATAAAAGTAAAAGTAAGGAAGGAGCATTTACTAAACTTGGATTGTGGCATAATCAAGTAGAAAACTCTGGAATATCTTCCTTTGAAAGTGTGGCAAGATCTATAGCAGCCCATCATCCTAATATCCTACATTACTTTGATAATAAGAGCACTAATGCATCTGCAGAGTCCCTAAATGCTAAACTTAAGGCTTTTAGAAGTGTGTTCCGTGGTGTTAGAGATACCAAATTCTTCCTATATCGAGTAATGAAACTATATGCTTAAGAATTTATTCCCCCCAAGAATTCCACTTGATCC
>NZ_JBMOXB010000045.1:0-593 GCF_049316305.1 Sphingobacterium sp. HJSM2_6 | reverse complement strand
AATCTTTGTAAGAGAGGATGTTTTGTTAACTGAGCCTTTGAAATTTGGTATTCATAGAGATAGTTGCTATTGTCTGATATGAGATAAAGCTCGCCATCTATATATTCTAGACCTGATGCAGCACTAATCCCAAAGATTTCTAAATATTTTTGCAAAGAAAATTCATTCATATTTTTTCTTTAAATAATATCGAAAGATCGATTTACTAATTTAGCTTAATTTATAAAAATTGCTGCTATTTTATGAATTCTATAATTAGTAGATATAAATGTTGAGATATATTGGATCATACCCTCTAAAAATTTTTAGTCTGTTTTGTAAAGAAGGTCTATCTCAAAATAAAAATTTGACTGAAATTTAATTGGAGATAGACCATTGTTCTTGTGTTTATAAAACAAAGAATTCTATATTCAAGCTTTTTGACCTTCAATTTAACTTATATCGATCAGTTTTCCATCTAAATTAAAAACTTTGGATCTTACTTTTCCCCATGTTTTACTTATTCTGTTTTTCTTGATCTTGGCATATCGCTGTGTCGTTCTGATGGTTTTATGTCCAAGCATCTTACTCACTTCCTCAAGGGAAAACTCAAA
>NZ_JBMOXB010000044.1:0-609 GCF_049316305.1 Sphingobacterium sp. HJSM2_6 | reverse complement strand
GATCCATCACCCAACAATTTCTCGAAATGGGGTAAGTCCTGAGGTGTAGATATAATTAATATTTCATTGATTCCCGCCAACATCAACGTTGATAGCGGATAATAAATCATCGGTTTATCGTAAACAGGCATCAGCTGCTTGGATACCGCTAATGTTAATGGATGTAGCCGAGTCCCCGAACCTCCTGCTAATATAATTCCTTTCATATGATCGTGTTTTTTAGTTAGTCTGTTTTAAAGCGTTTATCATTTCCTCCAAACTCGCTCTCCAGTGTGGAACTAAAACAGCATATGTCTCCTTGATTTTACTTTTATTCAATAACGAATACTTTGGTCGTTTGGCTGGTGTAGGATAGGATGATGTCGGAATAGGATGAATCTCACAGCTCAATCCTGCAATTTCTCTTATCGCTTCCGCAAATTCAAACCAAGAAATTTCTCCTTCATTCGAATAATGGTAAATTCCAGGGGTCCAGGTATTCGATTCTACGATCTTCACAAGCGCTCTTGCCAAGTCTCTGGCATAAGTCGGTGAACCAATTTGGTCATTTATTACAGATAACTCTTCACGCTCACTCATCAAGCGAATCATCGTCTTTACAAAATTGTT
>NZ_JBMOXB010000043.1:0-664 GCF_049316305.1 Sphingobacterium sp. HJSM2_6 | reverse complement strand
CTTTCCAATTCGAGGTCAGAAAGTTACACTTCATGTCAGGCGTAGACGCTGGACGGTAATAGAGACAGGAAAGATTATTACAAGAGATTGGAACCTTGTTCGCGAAGGTGCTCGAATGACTACGGAATTCGGGCTTTTTTTAAAGGGAATATTTGGATAACCATCCCATCAGTGCTAATCTCTTGGGGCTTTTCTTTCATATAGATGGCAAACAGCTCCAGGAACAATACAAAAATCATCTAAGTGATTTCCACGATTGGAAACAAAAAGATCATGCTGATAGTTGGACGGTATTTCCAGAGAACATATCCGAACATCTCAGCATTGATGAGACCAGTTTTAGTAATGGAGAGCTTTACACCATTGTCAGCAGCAAACTTGCCAAGGGAAGAAAAGGCACAATCCTAGCCACTATCAGAGGCACTAAGGCAGAGGAGATTATCCAAGTATTGAACCGTATTCCCATGCGCTTTAGAAACAAAGTGAAGGAAGTAACTATGGATATGGCACCTAATATGGCTAAAGCTATTCGTAGATGTTTCAGGAATGCTAAACGGGTAATTGATCGGTTTCATGTACAGAAACTTGCTTATGATGCTGTACAGGAATTGCGAATTAGATACCGATGGGAGGTGCTGGATGAAGAAAGCAAGAAAATTTCTCA
>NZ_JBMOXB010000042.1:0-808 GCF_049316305.1 Sphingobacterium sp. HJSM2_6 | reverse complement strand
TTGCAAGGTGGTATATCGTTTAAAAATGCTAAACTAAGAATTATTTAATACTCCCCCCAACTTTTCGGTATGATCCTGGAATTAGGCTGTCTGGAAATATTTTTAGGCAAGACATCAATAAAAAACCCGATTTAAATAAATTAAATCGGGTTTTTAGTACGCCAATTAGGGTTCGAACCTAAGACCTACGGTTTAGAAAACCGTTGCTCTATCCAGCTGAGCTATTGGCGCCTGTTTTAGTGAAGCAAAAGTAGGTAAATGATGGTGAAAACCAAAATAAATTGTGTTTTTTTTATTATTTATCCATTAACTTATTGCCAACCAATTACATATTTTCATTTACAATGTTTCCGGTTTCAGCCTTAGCTAGTTTAGGGCTCCTGCTCGTAAATACTTAAATTTTAGTTTTTCAATTATGATTGAGGTAGATTAATTTTTTAAATGGGTATACGGCTAAAATTTTTAATTGTTTTTTGTAGGTATAAATCTTTAAAAATCAATCTGATTGGTTCGTGGTAGCCTATTTATGGATAAAATTTTTCACATTTAATTTGGAGAACCGCATAGAATTTGTACTTTTGTCGCGGAGAGTTGGCAGAGTGGTCGAATGCGGCAGTCTTGAAAACTGTTAACTGTCACAGGTTCGGGGGTTCGAATCCCTCACTCTCCGCAAACAAAAAAGCAGCTTTTATAAGCTGCTTTTTTGTTTATTGACATTTTATCTGCAGATAATGGATCATACCGAAAAGTTGGGGGGAGTATTAAATAATTCTTAGTTTAGCATTTTTAAACGATATACCACCTTGCA
>NZ_JBMOXB010000041.1:0-982 GCF_049316305.1 Sphingobacterium sp. HJSM2_6 | reverse complement strand
GAATTATATGAAAGGATGTTACAGCAACAGAAAGAAATGATCGATAAGTTAGAGAGATTATTAAATTCCAAGAGTTAAGCTAACTATTTGAAATGAAAGCATCCCCTTCTAAATTTGATTGGGATGCTTTTTTATTTTAGGGTTATCAAATATGATTATTTTATAAAATTAATATTTAAAATCTAAATTAAAACCTATAAAGTCCAACTTTAAAATATATTAAATAATTATGCAGGTAAAATATTTTTTTACCGAATTAATTTTTTTATATTTATAACAACTCCTATATAAAAAACGCTAATAAAACTCACACTTTCTTTTCGTTTAACAAAGGTTTAAAAAAAATTAATTTGAAAGATATATCATTGAAGTTAGTGATGTTAAAAAAAATATCTAATAGATCAGGTATTTGGAAAATTGGATCTTATCCAGGTTTCTACGAATGTCTTATAGGTTTAAGAAATGATGGATTAATTCAAGAGATGGGTGAAAATTTATCACATAATGAATATATTTTAACACAAAAAGGTCGTGAATTTTTAAATGAAAGAAAATAACAACAGTAATAAGAATGAAACAGATATTAGTAATATTGTTGATTCATTAATCCCCCGAATTATCAAGCTTTCAGAAACTGACTATAAAATTTTAATGATGTATTTTGAAGGTTATAAATTGTATGAAATTTCCGATTATCTAGGAATTTCTATTGATGATGTTAATGAAAAAATTAAATTAGTTAAAATGCACTTAGCTTGTTAATGAAATATTTTAGTTTAATCATATAATTTAGCTTTAAATACTTGCTAGCGATATTATTAAATTACATTTATTAATGTAAAACAATTATTACTAACACAAACAGTTCTTATAAATATATGAACACTGTGCTCAAGGAGGAAATTGGCCAATTAATATATTTTGACGAATATTAATTTATTAAAATCACATAGTATTTAAAATCAAAAATCTCAGTTGATAA
>NZ_JBMOXB010000040.1:0-982 GCF_049316305.1 Sphingobacterium sp. HJSM2_6 | reverse complement strand
TGTACGTCTTCAAACTAAATTAGACACATTAGGATGAAACCTTAAGGAGACTTTCGAGTTATAAATTTATTAATTTTTGTTGATTATACAATTGTCTTCTTTTATTCAGAGAATCGATTTTTACCTGTTGTCTTTTTTCCAAAATTCTTTCAGATCGTCCACAGTAGACATCTGCAGGTGTTAAGTTTTGCAGCGATTCGTGATAACGTCTGTTGTTATAGTTGTCCACAAAGTTTCCCAGGGCTTCGATAAGTTCTTCTGGATGGTAAAAGTGGTTTAATTTCACTACGTTTTTCATCGTTCTGTGATACCGTTCAATTTTCCCCTGTGTCTGCGGATGCATCGGTCTGCCGTGAACCTGCTTCATCTTCATATCCTCTTTGAGATATGTTTTTAGCTCGTTTGAAACATAACAAGGGCCGTTATCTGACAGCAACTTTGGTTTGGCTTTCGATTTTAGTCTTGCTTTCTCAATGGCTGTATTTACCGTTCTTTTCACATCTTCTGCATTCATTGAATCGCACAGCTCCCAATGGATAATGTAGCGGCTGTAATCGTCCAGAACCGTGCTCAGATAGTACCATCCCCAACCGACAATCTTAAAATAGGTAAAGTCGGTCTGCCACATCTGGTGCACAAAGCTGGTTTTATCCTTGAACTCATTTGCTGCTGAGATAAGGATATGGTTCGGTGCGGGGATCAGATCCCGCTGTTTCAATATCCGATAGACACTGGATTCTGATATGAACACACCTTGTTCATCGGTGATTTTGTGGGCCAGTTCCCGGGAGGATAATTCCGTGTGGTCCAAAGCAACTGCAACCACCAGATCTTTTTGTTCTTCCGGAATGCTGTTCCATTGTCTTCTAGATACTCGATGGCCTTGTTTCAGTCCGTCATAACCGTTCTGAAGATACTTCTGATACCATTTGTAGAATGTACTTCTATGGATGCCGAAGCTTTCCAGTGTCCGCTTCACACC
>NZ_JBMOXB010000039.1:0-1039 GCF_049316305.1 Sphingobacterium sp. HJSM2_6 | reverse complement strand
GGGATGCATGGTAAAGGTGAAATAAAATTTGAGATGTCACACAGCGACTGGTTATTAAACACTCAATAATCTCTTATTAAAAAAGGTTTTTTTTCTGGAATGTAGAGTTCAAATAATGAAAGTTGAATACTACCAGATTCTAACATTAGAGGAAATATTGATTATTACTTAGAAGACCTATGCAAATTATTTAATGATGGCAAAAGATGTAATGTAGTTTGTGTCAATAAATAAAAATAATCTTTTTTATGGGTTTGATAGGAATAATCAGAATGAAGTGAAATGCTTAATCGCATAAAGGGGAGGTTATTTCAAGTTTGAAAATACTTGCAACATTGGAAATGCCGTCATTATCCTCACACAATAGAAAAGAAATTTTATCAGCCTGTACTTCATACAATGATATCCCTTCAAATTTATGAGACTGCGAAATATTTTGGACAGAATAGATTTTCATTGTTTTTAAATTAATTATTCCAAATATTGTCCCTCCGATTTTGCCGTCATCGTATGTCGATTTACCTTCTTCAGCTGTAGCTATGAAAAATAGCGTATTATGGATTACTGTGGCACCAGAAAAACCAAAAGACAGACCATTAATGTGTGGAATGTTGATATCATGGCTAGTAATTTGGAAATCCTCAATCAGGTTTATTCCTCTGACATTAAAAATTACATTGCGCTCACCGGGGCCATTTCCTCGATTGAGGAACAACCAATTTTCCCCAAAAATTGCAACACCTTCAATATTAAAATCTGCAAAATCAATATTGGCTGATTTCCGCATAGATTGGTACAGTTTGCTAAGATCTAGCGTGTTGATTAATCCGTCACTTATGCTGAAAGAAAATCCTAACTCACGACGGGGTGTTGATCCAGAGCCAAAAACAAATAGTTTTTCGTCTTTATAAAGGATAGCTTCAAGATCCATCTTTTCTGATTTCTCTATCTGCTCCATTTGCAATCTTTGTAAGAGAGGATGTTTTGTTAACTGAGCCTTTGAAATTTGGTATTCATAGAGATAGTTGCTATTGTCTGA
>NZ_JBMOXB010000038.1:0-1461 GCF_049316305.1 Sphingobacterium sp. HJSM2_6 | reverse complement strand
GAACGTGGCGAGGCCGTGCCCTCACTCGATGCTGCAAAGAAAATCGCTTCCGCACTGGGCGTGACGCTCGACTACCTTACTGGTGAGACCAGCAGCGCAGCTTTCGACCGCAGGACGGTGGAAAGGATACAGGCTATCGAACAGCTTGACGAAGGCGAAAAGCAGCATGTGTTCGCCTTGCTCGATGCGTTCCTCGCCTAGAACAAGATGCAGGCGATACTAAAGTAAAAAGACCAATCCGATAAAGATTGGGCTGGGATACGACAATAAAGTCCTTTATGCTTATGGTAAGTAATTTGTATACATCAGCAGCATGTATCCTAATCATTCTCTAATATTTCTTTTTCAGCCACTTGTATACAAGTAACCAAGTTAAGAAAAATACTACAAGCTGTATTGGAAGAACTAACAACCAATTTCCCGAATCGCTGTACATTAAACCAAAACTTATAAAGTTGACAGGAATGGTAAGCAGCGCAGCCAACAATACCCAATCTGCGTAATAGGGAGGATACAAGCACAAAACTGAGATTGTTCCCACCCCTACATACAGTAGAGAGATTACCAATGAATTATAGTAGGCTTTTTTTGACATATCATTCATCATTGCTGTCATTTAGATGGAACGTTAGTCACACCCCTATTTCCAATAGAATTCCACATAAAGATGTAATTCAAACCTTGCGTACTATTCATAAATATTGCTAATGTCTTAGGTAAAGAAGCTAATCCCAATCCAATTCCTAAAGTCGCGGCTTGTAAACGCGTTTTATTATCGATCGGCATTGAAGCAATCGCAAGCTGCTCACCCACAAATTTCCAGTCAGCCCCAATCGTCCTATTATCCAACAGTAACCCAGTAGCACCAGAGGAACCGAGATTGTCAAACCTTCTATCATGCCCGATTGCAGGATAATCTGCCAAGCTTTTAGGAACAAAAGAATAATCGCCCCTGTAGGTTTTAGGATTATTACCTCCTGCATACGGCAACCCTAATAAATTATTGCCCACAGTCCTTGGATCCAGCGCATCAGGGGTCAAATCTCCTTGTACTTGATGCCAAAAATTATCGAAATCCTTTTTGCCCACATGAATTCCAGCTTCACCGCCAATCTTCCTGTAAAAAACCCCATTTATCGGGGTTAAAAGTTTACTCCCATCACTTAGCAAACCTAATTCCCTTCTTGACTCTTGCTCAACAAAAGTGCTGATATGTGATGAACTTAGGTTTCTTTCAATCGATAAAAAAGCTGAAAATCTCGATATATCATCTTTATCATCGGTAGACCACCCTCCGGCAGTTCGCTCCCACAACTCATAAGGATCTGTATAATTTACAGGACTGTTAAAACCATATCGGTACGGCGTCAAGATAAAAGCAAGTTCCGCCAACGGATCAACCACGTTCCACCTTCCAATCTCCGCGTCGTAGAACCTTGCGCCATAATCCAACTGATCACC
>NZ_JBMOXB010000037.1:0-1719 GCF_049316305.1 Sphingobacterium sp. HJSM2_6 | reverse complement strand
GAACCAATTTGGTCATTTATTACAGATAACTCTTCACGCTCACTCATCAAGCGAATCATCGTCTTTACAAAATTGTTTCCATAGACCGAATAAACCCAGGCGGTACGAACTATGATTGCATCGGCTAACACACTCGCTATCGCATGCTCCCCATCCAGTTTCGTCTTTCCATACACATTGATGGGATCCACTGCCGAATCTTCGGTTAAAGCAACACTCGAATTCCCGTCAAATACATAATCTGTGGATATGGCAATCAATTTACAGCCATGACTAGCACTGTATTTCGCAATCTCTGCGGTAGCCAAATGGTTAATCTTGTCTGCGAGCTCTTGTTCACTCTCTGCTTTATCTACCGCCGTATATGCAGCTCCGTGAATAATAATATCTGGATGGTAGTCCGTTAAGCGGTCTTGTATCGTATCCGTATTCGTCAGATCCAGTTCGGCAACATCTAAAAAAGCACATTCATAGTTTGCATTGACTCCTAATATATCCCGCAATTCTGATCCCAATTGACCATGTGCTCCCGTTACTACTATTTTTTTCTTCATGTAATCTTTTTGCTTATACTTATTGAAATGACCTTGCTTGCTGATCCTTTTCCGATAAGATCATATCCAATTCAGGAATCTGCCAATCCACGGAAAGGGTTTTATCTAAGGGGTTGACACCATCCTCCGATGCTTTGTTATACACATTATCGCATTTATAAAAGAAGGTAGCCTGTTCCGATAATACGGCAAAGCCATGTAGAAACCCTCTGGGTACAAAAAGCTGTCTATTATTTTCGGCTGTAAGTTCTACAGCCACGTATTCTCCGTAAGTGCTCGATCCTTCACGAACATCTACCGCCACGTCCAATACTGAACCTTCCAACACGCGTACCAATTTCGCTTGTGCATATTCACCGCGCTGTTGATGCAATCCGCGAACTACTCCGTAACTGGAACGTGATTGATTATCTTGTAGAAAAACAGGATCTAGACCTGTCAATTCTTTGAATTTATGTTGATTATAGGACTCAAAGAAATATCCACGGCTATCTTCAAAAACCGTAGGTTCCAAAATATAACAATCTTTTAGTTTCGTGCTAATTACTTTCATCGTTTATCCTTGATATTGTTTGTTATAGTATTGCTGATAATCGCCCGAGGTCACATGATCTAACCAGTCTTGATTCGTTAAAAACCAATCGATGGTGATAGACAAGCCTTGCTCAAATGTAACCGATGGCTGATAACCAAGTTCCTGATTGATCTTACTGGCATCAATCGCGTAGCGAAGGTCATGACCTGGACGATCTTTAACAAAAGTGATTAGCTTGGCCGAAGTACCTTCTTCCCTTCCCAACTTTTCATCCATCTGTTTACACAATTCTTTCACCAAATCAATATTTTGCCATTCGTTGAAGCCTCCAACATTGTAAGAATCTCCAATTTTTCCTTGATGAAACACCAAATCAATGGCCTTTGCATGATCCTTTACGAATAGCCAGTCTCTGGTAAATTTTCCATCTCCATAAATAGGTAATGGCTTATTGTTTAATATATTATGAATACAAAGAGGAATTAATTTTTCTGGAAAATGATTCGGCCCATAATTATTTGAGCAATTCGTAATCACAACCGGTAAGCCATAAGTATCTTGATAAGCACGAACAAAATGATCGGAAGATGCCTTTGAAGCTGAGTAAGGTGAATGTGGATCATAGGCCGT
>NZ_JBMOXB010000036.1:0-1849 GCF_049316305.1 Sphingobacterium sp. HJSM2_6 | reverse complement strand
AACAGCAACGAGCGCGACGCTCGAAGCTTAGAAAAACAGAAAGATTGACGTTAGGAAACTAACAGAAATATAAAGCCGAAGCGAGATGCCCAGGCGCTAAAAGTTCTTTAAAACAAAATGATCATGTAGCTCAGCAAGCAGTTTAACACTGCAAGCTGAATGAAATCTAAAGAAATCAATTCAGAAAATCAGAGACGGGAGAATAACATTAAATAAGACGATTCTATTTTATAAATAGTCTCGATCTTACACTTCATTTTACAATGGAGAGTTTGATCCTGGCTCAGGATGAACGCTAGCGGCAGGCCTAATACATGCAAGTCGGACGGGATCCAGGGGTTAGCTTGCTAATCTTTGGTGAGAGTGGCGCACGGGTGCGTAACGCGTGAGCAACCTACCCATATCAGGGGGATAGCCCGAAGAAATTCGGATTAAGACCGCATAACACTAATTGATGGCATCATCGATTAGTTAAATATTTATAGGATATGGATGGGCTCGCGTGACATTAGCTAGTTGGTGAGGTAACGGCTCACCAAGGCAACGATGTCTAGGGGCTCTGAGAGGAGAATCCCCCACACTGGTACTGAGACACGGACCAGACTCCTACGGGAGGCAGCAGTAAGGAATATTGGTCAATGGAGGGAACTCTGAACCAGCCATGCCGCGTGCAGGATGACTGCCCTATGGGTTGTAAACTGCTTTTGTCGAGGAATAAACCTATCTACGTGTAGATAGCTGAACGTACTCGAAGAATAAGGATCGGCTAACTCCGTGCCAGCAGCCGCGGTAATACGGAGGATCCGAGCGTTATCCGGATTTATTGGGTTTAAAGGGTGCGTAGGCGGCACTTTAAGTCAGTGGTGAAATACGGCAGCTTAACTGTCGCAGTGCCTTTGATACTGAAGTGCTTGAATGCGGTTGAAGACGGCGGAATGAGACAAGTAGCGGTGAAATGCATAGATATGTCTCAGAACACCGATTGCGAAGGCAGCTGTCTAAGCCGTTATTGACGCTGATGCACGAAAGCGTGGGGATCAAACAGGATTAGATACCCTGGTAGTCCACGCCCTAAACGATGATAACTCGATGTTTGCAATATACCGTAAGCGTCCAAGCGAAAGCGTTAAGTTATCCACCTGGGGAGTACGCCCGCAAGGGTGAAACTCAAAGGAATTGACGGGGGCCCGCACAAGCGGAGGAGCATGTGGTTTAATTCGATGATACGCGAGGAACCTTACCCGGGCTTGAAAGTTAGTGAAGGATGCAGAGACGCATCCGTCCTTCGGGACACGAAACTAGGTGCTGCATGGCTGTCGTCAGCTCGTGCCGTGAGGTGTTGGGTTAAGTCCCGCAACGAGCGCAACCCCTATGTTTAGTTGCCAGCACATAATGGTGGGGACTCTAAACAGACTGCCTGCGCAAGCAGAGAGGAAGGCGGGGACGACGTCAAGTCATCATGGCCCTTACGTCCGGGGCTACACACGTGCTACAATGGATGGTACAGCGGGTAGCTACACAGCAATGTGATGCCAATCTCGAAAAGCCATTCACAGTTCGGATCGGGGTCTGCAACTCGACCCCGTGAAGTTGGATTCGCTAGTAATCGCGTATCAGCAATGACGCGGTGAATACGTTCCCGGGCCTTGTACACACCGCCCGTCAAGCCATGAAAGCTGGGGGTACCTAAAGCATGTAACCGCAAGGAGCGTGTTAGGGTAAAACCGGTAATTGGGGCTAAGTCGTAACAAGGTAGCCGTACCGGAAGGTGCGGCTGGAATACCTCCTTTCTAGAGCCCGTCTCTGAAAAGCTGAGCTACATTTAGATCGTTTTGATAATAGAAAAAAA
>NZ_JBMOXB010000035.1:0-3422 GCF_049316305.1 Sphingobacterium sp. HJSM2_6 | reverse complement strand
AAAAAAAGAAAGACATTAGAAGAAAGTGCCCATCCCTACTAGGATATGGAGCATGGTGGTCGAGAGAGATAAGAAGCGAAAGATAGCTAGTCCCGTAGCTCAGTTGGTTAGAGCACTACACTGATAATGTAGGGGTCAGCAGTTCAAATCTGCTCGGGACTACCATACCACACAAATAGAAGGGGAATTAGCTCAGCTGGCTAGAGCACCTGCCTTGCACGCAGGGGGTCAACGGTTCGAATCCGTTATTCTCCACGTTTTAAAGAGAGACACGAAATAAGATTGGAAATATTAGGCTGTAAGGTTTAAGATGGATAGTTGAATGGACTGACTGTACTTTAATAAAGAGTTCTTTGACATATTGGAAGAAAAAAGACACAAGAGAAGACAACAGAGGCACGGTCTGTCTACGGACAGGTACGGCCGAAGCAGCCTAACACTTAGCAAAAGGAGTGTTAGTGCGAAGAAAGTAAATAAGGGCACACGGGGGATGCCTAGGCTCTCAGAGGCGATGAAGGACGTGATAAGCTGCGATAAGCTACGGGGATTGGCAAATGCGATTTAATCCGTAGATTTCCGAATGGGGCAACCTAATATACTGAAGGTATATTGTATAAAACGCGAACGCGCTGAACTGAAACATCTAAGTAAGCGTAGGAGAAGAAAATAATAATGATTTCCCAAGTAGTGGCGAGCGAACGGGAAAGAGCCCAAACCATATATGTTACGGCATATATGGGGTTGTAGGACCACGACATGTCATCAATTAAGCGAAATGGAAGCGGATGGGAAGCCGCACGATAAGGGTGATAGTCCCGTACATGTAAGCGAGGTTGGGCTAGTGGTATCCTGAGTACCGCGGGACCGGAGAAATCCTGTGGGAATCCGCCAGCACCATCTGGTAAGGCTAAATACTCCTGAGAGACCGATAGTGAACCAGTACCGTGAGGGAAAGGTGAAAAGAACCCCGAACAGGGGAGTGAAAAGAACCTGAAACCGTGTGCTTACAAGCGGTCGGAGCGGAGCGATTCCGTGACGGCGTGCCTTTTGCATAATGAGCCTACGAGTTACTCTTGTCCGGCGAGGTTAATTGATTAAGTCAAGGAGCCGAAGCGAAAGCGAGTCTGAATAGGGCGCATAGTCGGATGAGGTAGACGCGAAACCTTGTGATCTACCCTTGGGCAGGTTGAAGGTGCGGTAACACGTACTGGAGGACCGAACCGATAAACGTTGAAAAGTTTCCGGATGACCTGAGGGTAGGGGTGAAAGGCCAATCAAACTGGGAAATAGCTCGTACTCCCCGAAATGTTTTTAGGAACAGCGTCGACATTGAGTCTTGCAGAGGTAGAGCTACCGATTGGGTGCGGGGGAGTCAAATCCTACCAAATCCAGACGAACTCCGAATGCTGCGAGATATGGTCGGCAGTGAGGCTTTGGGTGCTAAGGTCCAAGGCCGAGAGGGAAAGAACCCAGACCACCAGCTAAGGTCCCCAAATTCGTTCTAAGTTGAACTAACGAGGTCCGGTTGCCTAGACAGCTAGGATGTTGGCTTGGAAGCAGCCATTCATTTAAAGAGTGCGTAACAGCTCACTAGTCGAGCGACCGGGCGTGGATAATAAACGGGCATCAAGAACGGTACCGAAGCTGTGGATTGCAATTTATTGCACTGGTAGGGGAGCATTCTATAGGGGGAGAATCCATAAGGTGACTTGTGGTGGACCTTATAGAAAAGCAAATGTAGGCATAAGTAACGATAAGGCGGGTGAGAAACCCGCCCACCGAAAGACTAAGGTTTCCTGATCAACGCTAATCGGATCAGGGTTAGTCGGGACCTAAGGCGCATCCGAAGGGAGGTAGCCGATGGACAACGGGTTAATAATCCCGTACTATTTATAACTGCGATGTGGTGACGGAGTAGTGACACTGCCGCGAACTGACGGAATAGTTCGTTGAAGGACAAAGGTATTGGACCGGTAGGCAAATCCGCTGGTACAGCTAAAGTCCGATAGTACAGCAAACCTTCGGGGGCGCTGATAGCGCAGGTAATCAGACTTCCAAGAAAACCCGCTAAGCTTCAGGTTATGAATACCCGTACCGTAAACCGACACAGGTAGTCGAGGAGAGAATCCTAAGGTGCTCGAGTGAATCATGGCTAAGGAACTCGGCAAAATGGCCCTGTAACTTCGGGAGAAGGGGCGCTTCCTCCAGCGATGGAGAAGCCGCAGTGAAAAGGCCCAGGCGACTGTTTAGCAAAAACATATGGCTTTGCGAAATCGAAAGATGAGGTATAAGGCCTGACACCTGCCCGGTGCTGGAAGGTTAAGAGGGGATGTCATCCGCAAGGAGAAGCATTGAATCGAAGCCCCAGTAAACGGCGGCCGTAACTATAACGGTCCTAAGGTAGCGAAATTCCTTGTCGGGTAAGTTCCGACCTGCACGAATGGTGTAACGATCTGGGCGCTGTCTCAGCCATGAGCTCGGTGAAATTGTGGTATCGGTGAAGACGCCGATTACCCGCAACGGGACGGAAAGACCCCATGAACC
The DNA here is from genome assembly GCF_049316305.1 of Sphingobacterium sp. HJSM2_6. Classification (NCBI taxonomy): domain Bacteria; kingdom Pseudomonadati; phylum Bacteroidota; class Sphingobacteriia; order Sphingobacteriales; family Sphingobacteriaceae; genus Sphingobacterium; species Sphingobacterium sp. HJSM2_6. The sequence goes on along the minus strand of NZ_JBMOXB010000035.1, from coordinate 878 downwards.
TTCACTATAGCTTAACATTGAGATTGGGTACAGGATGTGTAGGATAGGCGGGAGTATGTGAAGCGGTTTCGCTAGGAATCGTGGATACAACCTTGAAATACCGCCCTTTCTGTATTCGGTTTCTAACTCCGCAATGCGGAGGACATTGTTTGGTGGGTAGTTTGACTGGGGTGGTCGCCTCCAAAAAGGTAACGGAGGCTTTCAAAGGTAAGCTCAGTACGCTTGGTAACCGTACGTGGAGTGCAATGGCATAAGCTTGCTTGACTGTGAGACCAACAAGTCGACCAGGGTCGAAAGACGGACATAGTGATCCGGTGGTTCTGTATGGAAGGGCCATCGCTCAAAGGATAAAAGGTACTCTGGGGATAACAGGCTGATCTCCCCCAAGAGCTCATATCGACGGGGAGGTTTGGCACCTCGATGTCGGCTCGTCACATCCTGGGGCTGGAGAAGGTCCCAAGGGTTGGGCTGTTCGCCCATTAAAGTGGCACGCGAGCTGGGTTCAGAACGTCGCGAGACAGTTCGGTCCCTATCTGTTGTGGGCGTTGGAAGTTTGAGTGGATCTGACCTTAGTACGAGAGGACCGGGTTGGACGGACCGCTGGTGAACCTGTTATGCCGCCAGGTGTACGGCAGGGTAGCTACGTCCGGAATAGATAAGCGCTGAAAGCATCTAAGTGCGAAACTAGCCACGAGATGAGACTTCCTCATAAGGGTCGTTGTAGATGACGACGTTGATAGGTCATAGGTGTAAAGGTTGAAAGACCAAAGCCGAGTGATACTAATAGCCCGAAGCTTTCCATTGCAGATAGTTCTGTTGTCTTCGCTCTTTTTGTCCTTTTTTCTTCCAATTACATGTCAATTATGTAACTAATTGGT
>NZ_JBMOXB010000034.1:0-3983 GCF_049316305.1 Sphingobacterium sp. HJSM2_6 | reverse complement strand
ACAAGGGCAAGGATTCATGGCGGCAATGAGCATAAAACTCGCAGGATATTCCACGGTAAACTTTGCTCTGGAAATGCCGATACTTCTTGATTCTAAGGGTTGTCGCATGACCTCTACAAGGATAGTAGTAGCATCAATGCCATAAACAGCACTGCAATATGTTTTATTTAACATTTTAGGAAACGTTTTATTAATTAAATATGCTAATAGGATTAGTTTATAGGAAAAATTTAGGCTTTGGCGAACGTTTTGCTTATTAGATTGGAGCTTATTTGCATAGCTTCCTCTTAGAAGCGTTCAAAGTTGAATTGTGTATTTTCTTTTATGACCATATCGTTTGAATAATTAAATATATATAATTGTATTTAATTATTCCATTGATACAGTTTATGATACAGCCTCAAAATTTACCAAAAAATTGACTTACATTACTATGGTCATAAAAAGAGTATGTCTTATAGTCCATATTGTAAATTATATTATTCCTGTTTTTATAGGGATACTATATACTTATACCACAAAAATCATTGATTTTTTTTCCGTTAAAAGTTGGTGTATATCTTTTATAAAGGACGTATTCATTTAACTGTGTGTTAGTTTTATTAATATTATTTTTAGTGGTTTTAATTAAACTCAAAATATCATAGGCTTCATAATCAACATTTTCATCAAATACTAGAGTCTGTACTTCATCAATATTTATTTTAAAAGTTTTATTGTCATTAAATAAGTTTTTCAGATCTATTACAAGCTCGCTTAATTTTGACAAGTCAATTAATGCTACATTTGCAGATTGATATTTATATTCTAATGATTCATAAAAATTCACATATTCATTACAAATAATTTTTAAATCAGAGATGTTTCCAAATAACCTGTTGGCAATTTTTTCATACGGAAATCCATAAGAGATAACTTCAGACGGTGATGCTAAAATATATCTTGAATTATTTCGCATTTCATAAAGAACTTCAATACTGGACATATAGCAGGCGTCAAAAAGAATATATTCAAACTTTAAATCACTTAATGAATATTTAAGATCCTTGATTTCCATTTCCTTATTTTGATCAATACCAAAAGATATAAATTTTACTGTTTTGGGAGGATACCATGCAGAAGCATGGGAAGATAGTATAAGAGAATATTTTTCAGAATGGTAATGTTTTTTTTATATCAGATAACACTTCTTTCAAATGAGATGGATCTGATGCATTTTTATTTTTGTAAGTCTTAATTGTATCACTATCTATATAGCTCATTTTACTGTTTTTAATTTCCAATATATAGGAGTACGTGTCATTAATTTTTACATATACCAAATTTTTTTTTTGATATTTTCTGTATATCCTTTTTGAAGTTTAATATTTGCATTTTCTATATCATTACGGAGATTGTTGTTTCCTGACATGTAAAAAATAGCCACATATTTACATTCATTTATCTTATTATCGTTATTCTTATTGCAATATGATAATAAGATAAGTCTAATGAAAATAAATTTTAATAAATTTGACATTTTAATATTTTATATTTAAATTTAGCTATTTAAACTAAAATATATATTATTTTATGAAAAAAGTATTTAGCATTTCTGGTAACGGTTATTTTTATGTCGTATTGCGAAAAAAGAAATGAAATTGACGTGCCTGGAGTAAATGTGAACCAAAAAAGGCCAAAGAAGCAGTTTAGTACATTAGAGGATTTTAATCAATATCTTGAACGTTACAACAACGATATTAAATTTAGAAATTCAATAGAATCTGAAATTTATCAACCTGTTGAAATGCTTGTGGAAGATGATGCTTTTGCATCTGTATTTAATGAAGATGCCGAAGTATCTATTGGTGATATGACATACAAAGTTACTAATGTTGGGACTTTCTTTTCTAAAAATGATGTTTCACAGAATATAGAGCAATATGTAGAGGTTGATCAACAAATTATTAATCAATTACCAATCCCTGAGCCTGGAGAGGAGCCAATTCCAGTGTTTTTAACAGCAGAGCAACCTAACTTAACTGAGGCGAAAGTTGCCGATAAAAAAGATAGAATTTTCTATTTAGGAGATGGTGTATATTACAAAGATGGGATTGAAGAAGAGTTATATAACAATACATCAGAAGACCATCTCGATGATGCAGATAGTCCTATTACACCTCTTGTTCCATCTAACAATGTTGCTAATTCGGCAACAAGTACACCTTTTTCTTATTCGAATTATTTCGCACCTAGTGTTTTTGAAGGATTGGATTTTTCTGGGGCTAAAATTTATTCTTATACAGATAAGAATGGAGAAATATTAAATGACTTTGGTCCAAAGGATAGACCCGTTGTACAACTAAAAGCAAAAAATTTTTTAATTTTTTCTTATGTAAAAGCTTCTGTAAGGATTGATCATAAGAAAAAATATTGGTTCGGATGGAGGACATTACAAAATTATGATGAACTAAGGGCAGGGTTTGTAAATCTTACATTGGATTATAGTTTACCTTCTTTTGCGAACCTACCAAACAATACACCTAAGAATCCAATAGATAATGGTGCCAATCCTTATTTAAAAAAATTCTTTACCATTAAAATAGATGATGATCCCTTTGACCTTTATAGATTAACAGATATTCTGGCTATTCCTGACCTTCCGTTTAATGTTAGGGGGATTGTACAAGATCTATTAGATAATCCTGAGGCAATTTATTCGGATCTTTTGAATAAACAAAAAAACAATGCAATTCAAACATTGACTAATTATGTGAAAAGTCAGTTAGGTACTAACATTACAACAACAAATAAGTTTAGCTTCGCCATTCCTAGAAATAATTATATTACTATTCCACTTATAGAAAAAAAGAAAACGAGCACTGGTGCTAAAATAGAATACACTTTCGGTTTCCAAACAATGATGATCGGGGTATCTGGAAGTAGTATTAACAGTCTTAATCTTACGGCAACACCATCCAATTCTCCAAAAGTAATATCAGGGGCAGCCTTTGGTGCAGGAAAACTAAACGGGGTATGGAAAACTTCAGTTCTTGTTAAAAATAAAAGTTAATTGATATGATCAAAATATTTCTATACTCTCTATTTGTATTTGTTTTCATTAATAATTTATCGGCTCAAAGAAGACAAAATGTAACTATCAATGTATTGGGTACAACTCCTTTACTAGGTGTCAAATATGATACAAGAATATTAAAAGAACAAAATAATGGATTCGGGCTTACAGCTGGAGTAGGCTCAATAGAGCTTTTGGATGATGGAGGTGATTATGAAGCGTCTTTATCATTTGGAACAAATTATTTGTTTGGAAAGGGGCGACATCAACTTCTCATTGGAGCAAATATTGCTTTTGTCTTTTCAAGGTTTTATCCGTTAGATAGTAAACCTAAAAATATAACCCGAACAATGTTCATTCCTGATATTGGTTATAGATTTTCTCCAACAAAGAAAGGATTTACTGGACAATTGACATGGAATCCTCTTAAATCAAATTTGGATAGAGAATCTGCCTATCAATATTTTGGTATTGGCCTTGGGTATTCATGGAAGTGATTTAGCACTGGTGTGTCATGTTCAGGAATATGATTTTTGAAATTTAAATCACAAAGAAAATTTAGATGGAAAGTTCTATTTAATTATTCCTATGTTCTATTATATTTAGAAGACACCAATAGTGTCTTCTAAATATAATAGTCACTATCTTTTGGTTATTTTAGTACAATTACAGGTCCAAGCCGAACTGCTGATATAGAAAAAAGGTTAGTATTAGGAGCCCATGGATCAAAAGAATTATATTTATTTTTACTAGAAGATCGATTTTAAATGCTGCTTGATTATTTAATAAATCTACCAGTTGCCAGTTTAATTTTTGCCCTAACTATTGGCTTAAGTATTTATGTGTTTTCTAATCCCGAATGGTATGGTAAATTAATGTTGCATCCTTACAGCATTTACCGGGATAAATCGAAATCTTATTTAATATT
>NZ_JBMOXB010000033.1:0-5953 GCF_049316305.1 Sphingobacterium sp. HJSM2_6 | reverse complement strand
AAATTAATAAATTTATAACTCGAAAGTCTCCTTAAGGTTTCATCCTAATGTGTCTAATTTAGTTTGAAGACGTACATTCGAATATTCTCTTTTCAATGGATGCTTTAGCCATCTTTTTAAGATAATCTCCCCATCAATCCCTAAAGTTTGTTCAGTTGGTTTTTTATTTGAAAGTAATATGTAATCGAAATTGGCAGATTCAAAATCTTTATTTGAAGTAATACAAATAGGATTTCCTTTTACAAAAACTATTACATAACCTCTAAAGCTATTTTGAAAAAAATAGTCAACAAAAGTTTGCTCTACAACTAATTGATGTACCGTGTTTTTAACACCTACTTTATCGAAATAGCTAAGTCTAAGTTCTGGTAGCAAAATTCGGCTCATGGTGTATGATTTTAGTAGTTTATATTGATGATTTTAGCTGTTCTTCAGTTATATCACTATCTAAACCTTGCCAAATCCAATAAAAACAACGACAAGGTTTAGATAGATGACGGTTAATCTTCTATTGTCACTAATTCTGCTAGTTTGGAAGCAATATTATCCATAGTATCCTCTTTGGTACTAAGTCCACTTCTTGATCCTAATAATGGACTTACTTCTCGCAAATCATCATACGTAGTGTTGTGCACAATTGGAACTAACAAATCGCGAGCTAACAATGCAGAAAGTTCTTTGTCTGCAATTCCTTCACCCTTTACTCTTTTAAGAAAATTAGGTGTTACTAAAACAATTCCGACTCTCGATTTAACTAAACCTTTATCTATTTCTCGCAATAAAGAAGAACCTAATAAAACATCTTTTTCACTAAACCAAACTGTAACTCCTTTTGATTCTAGTAAATCGTGTAATTCTTTTGCAGTTTCTTTCCTATCATCCCATGCATGGCAAAGAAAAACATCTCTTAAATCAGGTAGGTCAGCTCGTTTTTCTATATTTTCACGAACAGGAGTAAGAGTTCTAATTTCTGCAGGTGTATAGAATATTGTTGAACCTCCTGAAGACCAACGCGCTCTGGATTTACCACTACTTCCACTTACCGAACTACTTGATAAAGAACTATAAGGATTTGAGTACGATGAATAATAATTATAACTTCTATAACTACCTCCACATGCAGGGCAGTTATCTCTCGCACTTGCTGAACGATGACCATTTACTGGTGCTGTACATCTTGCCATATTTTTAATTTATAATTGGTTAATAATTTATTTAGATATTCTGCCCCTCCAACGTTGCCAATCGACTTAACAACAGCGATTGAAGTTGTGTGAGTTTTTGGTTTTGTTTTAATATACTTTCTTGAAAAAGTATATATTTATTCATATCAAACTTATCTAGTATTTCTTTTTGGGGAATTAATAATCTAAATTCATCGACTATCTTTTTACTAAGATTCGGTTGTGCTCCTCCGATTGCATTTTTCAATATCTCATCTTTATTTGCTTTCATTGCATAATAAAGAAAATTTATTATCTGAACATTACTGGAGATAAGTGCACAACAAGCTTGATTAGTTGTTGCTTCAAACTTTAAGTAACCTACCGAACCTTTAGTTTTACCTTCTCCATACATTGCAATTAATAATGAATCTTTTGGAATCAATTTTACAGAAGTTTCTTTTAATGCTTTCGTTGTAATTTTCTCTTCTGAATTAACTACAATTTTGTCATTTAACTCTCCTGTTTTTAACCATGGTATTTTTCCATTTGTCCAATAAGACATATCATCTCGACTTGGTGTACTTCCCGAACTTGTCTTATCTGTAACTTCCCCCAAACTCTTCACCTCCCAACCCTCAGGAATTTCCTTTTCTAATTCTTCATTGAAAACCATTTCACCGCCAGAAGATTTGTAAGGTTGTCCTTCTTCGTTCGGAAATTCAAAATCTACAAACCATTGCTTGTATAAAGTTTGAGCAGTGACTTCTAATTGCTCGCAGATTTGTTCGTTGACTTTGATTTTGTTTTCTACCACTTGGTATTGGGCCACAATTTCGCGTTGTTTTTCGATGGATGGAACAGGTAATTCTACTTCACATAAATCTTCCCAATCAAAAGATTCTCTTGTGCTTCCATGCGAATGATAACGTGCATAACGATCAAATTCTGGACGTGAAAACCACATCATCAAATATTCAGGTAGCAATTCATTTTTATCAATTACTTCAAAAACAATATAGATTTGAGAAACCAAAGCTTTATCATATTCATCAGCTAAAGCAATAGATATTTTATCTCCATTTCTTGATGTAATGGTTCCGTATGCAAATTGTCCCTTTTCGATAATCTTATACGTAGACATATCCGTTCCAACCGTGTTAGCAATGGAAGGAATTAGTTTTTTAGTAATACTTACACCAAGCAATGTATCAACTTGTAAATTTCTGTTACGATTATTTACTTGTTGAATATAATCACCCAACTTTTTATAACTCATAGCCCAACGATTTAAATACGTTTGCTACTTCTTGTTTCAAGGCTTCTTCTTGCTGAAACAAGTCTTTCAATTCGGTTTGCAAGGCTTGCATTTGGGTATTGTAGTCGATGTTTTCGTCACGGTTGACAAACTCAATGTATTTACTTGGTACCAACGAATAATCTTTTTTACGGATTTCTTCTAAAGTAGCAGAATAACAATACTCGGGTTCATTCGCATAAGTCGTAGCAAAATCTTTTTGTTGCCAATTATGATAGGTTGCGGCTATCTGCTCAATATCTTGTTCCGAAAACTGAATAAATTTCTTTTCAAACGGTTCACCCTTTTGGCGTAAATCCATAAACAACACTTCACCTGTACGGTTACGATAGTTTTTTACCCCATCGTTTACTTCTACGGTGCGTTCTATTTTATTTCGATTCAATATCCAAAGCGTTACCGAAATATCTGTAGAGTAAAACATCGCTCTTGGTAAAATTACAATGGCTTCTACCAAGTCGTTTTCTATAATTTGTTTACGAATTTTGTATTCTTCACCACCACCCGAAAGGGCGCCATTGGCTAAGATAAAACCAGCGACACCGTTTTGCGACAATTTCGAAATCATGTTCAAAATCCACGCATAATTGGCATTGGATTTGGGAGGCACTTCGTAACCGGTCCAACGTGGATCGTCGGTTAATTCGTTTTCAGCGCGCCAATCTTTTAAGTTGAACGGCGGATTCGCCATGATGTAATCGGCTTTCAATTCTTTGTGCTGATTGTCACCAAAGGTATCGGCGGCTTTGTTTCCTAAATTGGCAGAAATTCCACGAATGGCTAAGTTCATTTTTGCCAGTTTAAACGTGGTATTCGTTAACTCTTGCCCATAAATGGAAATGTCTTTTTTGTTTCCTTGGTGTTTCTCAATAAACTTCAACGACTGCACAAACATACCACCCGAACCACAAGAAGGGTCATAGATTTTTCCTTTGTAGGGTTCAATCATTTCGGCAATTAAATTTACAATCGACTTCGGCGTATAGAATTCACCTTTCCCTTTTCCTTCGGCAATGGCAAACTTGCTCAAGAAATATTCGTACACACGCCCCACAATATCTTGGGCTTCATCACGAAGCGTATCGATGTTGTTGATGGTATCCAATAAAGCCGAAAACTTAGATTGATCCAATCCTAAGCGAGAGAAATAGTTATCGGGCAACGCACCTTCTAACGATTTGTTGGTACGTTCTATGGTTTTAAGTGCTGTATCGACTTTTAAGGTAATGTCTTCTTGTTTGGCATTTTCGATAATGTATTCCCAACGCGATTTTTCAGGTAAATAGAATACATTTTCTGCCTGGTAAAATTCGGGGATTTCTAAGAAGGCTTCTTTACCTTCTGCAATCAATTCTTCTCTGCGTTTGATAAATTTATCACTTGCAAATTTCAAGAAGATTAAACTCAATACCACGTGTTTATATTCGGAAGGTTCAATAGAACCACGTAATTTATTGGCTGCATCCCAAAGGATTTCTTCTGTACTTTTGGTTTGGACTTTTTTAGCCATGTATTTTATATGATACTAAAGGTTAATGTTATCAAATTATGAATAAGAATCTTTCATGATTTAAGCTTCTAATATACTCAGAAAAACCTTAACAAACTACGGGAAACCTTAATGAAGTAAATTAAAGTCAATAAACAATTACAGATATGGTGAGAAAATTATATCTGTAAATCACTAAAAAACAAGTAAACTAAATTTCTATGATCAACTCCTTATCAAACCCATTATAAGGTTCATCAATATAACCATGTGGGTTACAGATAATCTCTGTTTGACCAATATGGTAACGACATGGTGTATGAATATGACCATGAATCCAGTAGTCAGGCTGGTGTTTTAATATAAATTCTTCCATGTTGGAAGCATAAGCAGCTGTTACAGGATGACTTTTATATTGCTCAGAAACAGATTGTAAACTGGGTGCATGATGAGTGACAACAATATTTTTTGATTTTTCTGATAATTCCAAACTATTATCTAGCCATTTACGAGAAACTTGATGAATTCTATACGTATCAATCGTACGCATTTTTGAATATGATGGATCACGCTTTATCATTTTGTAATCGTTCATTGCTGACTGACATATAATTCCATATTCCATGGGATCACCAAAAATCGAAAAATCAGTCCATAGAGTACAGCCATGAAAACGAATATCTTCAATATCTATAAATGAATTTTCGAGCACATGTATATTAGTATTTTCAGCTAATACTTTTAATTTATTGAGCACTTTAGGGTAGGCGCTTTTATAATACTCATGATTACCAAGCACATAAATTACAGGCTTACTTTTTATCCTAGATTGAATCCAATGCAAACCCTTTATCCCTAAATTTACATCACCAGCAAACACAACAACATCAGCCTTATCAAAAGATAATTCTGAATAACCAAATTCCTGATGTAGATCACTGATAATTTGTATTTTCATATATCCTATTTAATTATACAAATTAATTAAATTAACTTTCATTTATTACTTTTAAAATAAAAATGTCACGATCAATACGCAAAACCAAAATATTTGGAGTTGCCGCAGCTCCATCTGAAAAACAAGATAAACGACTATGGAATCGAAAATTCAGAAAAGTTTGTAAAAGATTAATTCAGGTTGAAAAAGAACCACCTATTAACATCAATAGCGTTACTAATATCTGGAGTGGAGCTAAAGATGGTAGACGCTATGTGATAAATGCTACAAAAAAACAGATGCGAAAATAACTGTCTTTAATAAATGTAATACACTATACTAACGCAATTAAACAGAGGATTTCAAATAAAATATCCTTCGATTTCCTTATCTTTACACTAATATTTTATTGAACGAAATCGCGTAAGCTATCGTTGAGGTTAACTGAAAACTCGGAATCTTCAAAACAACCATCAAAACGATAGACTTACGCCCGTGCCGTATATAGGCGTGGGCTAAGTCTGTCTGGTTGTTGGGTATCCGAGTACCTCAGTTAAGACATGATTTTAGTTTCACGCCTTTCTTTATTTATCAAAATAAACTTAAATATTATGGCAAACATTCCACATAAAACCATTTTAAACAACAAGATTCAATCAACACCTAACACTTAATATTTATGAAATGGCTATTTTGGTTCTTTGTTGTAAACACAATCAGCTTTATGGCTCTAATGAAGTCTTTAGAGACCGATTATGGAATATTTATAGGTGCTCCGATAGCAATTTTAGCGTGGACAATTTTTATCTTTAAATCAATAGACAATGGCAAAAGAAAAACCCATTAAAGAAAAGTCAAATTTCCCAACTTATCAAATCACTAAAATAAATGGGATAGATATTGGAGACATTAGAGACGAACACGATCTTAAACGAATTCTCCTTGATCAAGGAAGAGTAATCCCAAAAGTGTAAATCGTCAGCAAAAAATGGACACGTTTGAATCTTAACTAAGAGAGTGTTTTATTCAAAAACACTTAACTTTAG
>NZ_JBMOXB010000032.1:0-8657 GCF_049316305.1 Sphingobacterium sp. HJSM2_6 | reverse complement strand
TCTTAATCAAAAATTAATAGATTTATAAAACAAAACTCTCTCTAAGTGATTGTCCACTTTATTTTGAATACGTACACTTCCCAGGGCTATAGGTCTTATCGCATTCTCGACGAGATTATTATCAATAAAAAGGTTTCCATCGTATAAATATGCTGATAAAGCATCCCAACGTGCATACGCATAGGCCATCGCTTTCCCAATCTGGCTTTTGGGCAGGGTATTCTTTATTTCTTCGAAGATCCATTTCCCCAACTCGTTGATTACGGGCAGTGATTCAGCTAGTCTAAGTTCTTTGATTTGCTGGGGAGAAAGGTTTTCTTCTTTGGCTTTCCTTTCGGTTATATACAATTGTTGGATCAATAGCAATGCTTTTTCAGCTCTTCTTTTGTCATTATCCAATGCCTTTTCAAACTCACGACGAGCATGCGCCCAACAGGCTAGGTGTGTCACCTCTTTCTTTTTTCCGTACTTCTCGTACACGGCGTACCCATCCGTCTGGAGGTATCCTTTGAAATTTCCAAGCATAGGTACAGCGGCGATGCCACCACGGGTGGGACTATAATCAAACAGTACGGTTCCGTCCAGCGGAGCATGATAGACCCAATAGTAGCCTTGATGGGCCGCGCCCTTTTTATCGCTATCCAATACTTTTATTGGTGTTTCATCAACCTGAAGATACCCTTTAGATTTGGTGTCGAAAATGAGTTGTTCATACAATGGTTCCAATTTTTCCAATGCCTGTTTGGTCCACCCTTCGATGGTTGAGGTTGGGATCTGTATGTTTTCCCTGGCGAAGATCTGCTTCTGACGGTACAGAGGGAGGTGATCCATATACTTACCGGTCAGGATCATCGCAAGAAGACTTGCTCCTGGGATTCCTTTATCGATTACCCGTTCAGGAAGCTCGACGATGGATACTCTGTCTCCATTTTTAGCTGCATATTTATAGCGGATGTAGCGTTTGATATAGAACTTTGCCGGTTCGCATTCCAGTTCTTCGGTAATTTCTTTACCGATGCATACCATTTCCGACAAATCGCCTTCTGGGTGGATTTCGATTTCCTCTACGGGAAGATGTGCCGGAAGTTTAGCCCGTCCTTTATGGTTGGGACGTTTACGTACATACTCAATCTTTTCATTGGTTTCTTCCTGTTGCTGTACCACTTCAGCAGGCTCTGCTTCAAAGGGAAGAGCAATCTGGTTAGAATCGCCTTCGAAACGTTCGCGCTTCTGTCCAAACTGCATACGTTTGTACATCGCAAGTTGCGATTCTAAGTAATCTATCTTCTGGTCACGACTGGAAATAACCTTTAAAAGGTCTTTGAGAGATTTTCCAGCGCTGTTTCCATACCCTAAATGTACGAATAAATCAGGGTTATAGCAACTGAAAAGCCGGTTTTATGGTAATAAAAAACGCTTTTTGCGAATGCTTTTCACCACCTGTATGCCTTCGACCATGAGTACCAGGTCACTCCAGGAAAACTCGCCATCTTTTACGTTAGGTGGTAAAAAGGTTCCACTCTCCAGTCGTTTATAATACAGCACGAAGCCACCTTTTTCCCAATGCAGTAGCTTCATATGCGTACGGCTACGGTTAAGAAATACAAACACCTCTCCCGCTGGTAGCTTGGCGCTGCATGTTCGAACTGATCAAACCACAAAGCCCGTCAAATGATTTTCTCATATCGCAATGACCGTTAAAAAGATAGAAACGATGTGATGATCCGAGCGCAAACACTAATAAATATGAATAAGTTTAGCGTCTAATGATAGATCCCTATCTGTACTGATGCGGACCCCATTGGGATAAATGACTTCGATCTTTCCTGATTCAACCATGGGGGAGCGGATTTCCGTAAATCCACCTTGCTCACCCTGTTCTGAACTCTTTTTGATCCAATAACTAAGCGTACAGACCTTGATTCCGTGGAAGGAACAAAAATCCTTTTGACTTAGACCACTCTCTCCCCATTGGGCGACTAACGAGAGCATTTTCTCACGCTTACTTTCTAATAAATTCATGTAAGCAAAGATAAATCCTAGAGGAATCTATTTAAATATGTACTTGGTAGGCCGCATACATATATTCAACCACTGAATAAGTCTAAAACCAACACAACAACCAATTCTTGTCAATATTCTCATAGCGTCACCCAAGAAACTTCGTTTGTAAGACAATCGAAAATTAATAATAAAACAACACCTAAAAAAATTGCAGTAAATTATTTTATTGTAGTTCATTGTATTGGTTTAAATACGAGTATTTCTAAAACAACTTCAGGTAGTAGTCCTCCTAAATATATTTTATATAAACGGTTGAAACTTGATGTAGCGTAATATTTAACTACGTTATACATTAATTTTTTACGTTTAATTAAAATATAAAATTCAAAATGAAACAGCATATTGACAGTTCAGCTAATAATATAGCAGGGCTTTTTACATTGTCTCTCCGGTGGGTTATCGGTTGGACATATTTTTCCGCTTTTTGGCGAAGATTAATTTTAGAAAACAAACTAATACCAGAAGAAGCAGGTTACATTGGAGAAAAATTTAATCACTTCCTGCCCAATGCTTTAGGTATTAAACCAATTATCGAATATCTTGTTTCTAATCCCGAAGCATTACAAACATCAATGGTCATTTTTACAATTATTGAGGCTATTGTAGGTTTGTTTATCATTTTAGGATTGTTTACACGTCTAATGAGTATAGGTGTTTTCTCTTTGGCAATGGGAATTTTGTTAGGTTCGGGTTGGCTTGGAACAACTTGTTTAGACGAATGGCAAATTGGAGTTTTAGGAATTGCTGGTGGCTTTACCTTATTTCTTACTGGAAGCAGTTTTTATTCTTTAGATAATTATTTAATAAAGAATAATCTTTCTCTTACTCACAAAAAGTGGTTTATATTTCTCGGATCGGGTTCGTTAACTATCAAAAATTTGAAACCATTTGTTTTAGTTATCTCTATCCTTATTTTCGGATTGACTTTGTTTACCAATCAATATTTTCACGGTGGTGTGTATGGGAAATTGCATAACAAATCTGTAAAACCGATTGTAAAGATTTCCAATATTCAGTACAAAAATTCACAACTCACTTTTCAGCTTTTTAGGGTTGAAGGTGCAGACGTTTACGGTTCATTTTTGATTTGTATCGAGATTTTGAATGAAAATAATGAAGTTGTAAAATTCATTAACCAAAACGAATTGGCCAATTTCCCTAAGGAGAAAATCCACAATCATTATGTAGCAAAAATTAAATCTGGAAAACACAGTTTAATTATTCCTCTAGGAGCAAAAGCCGATTTGACGATTGATTTACGTGATATTAAAATCAGAGAGAATTACAAACTCAAATTGACTGACATAAGTGGTGCAGAATGGACATCTGATATTAAATAATGTATTTTATTAAAATTTATAAATCTGTTAACTATCTAAAATACCACTGCCTATAACATTATATTGGCGAAATGGCGGTTTAAGGGAGAAATTTAAAGTTTCTCCTTTTTTTGTCGCAACAGCCTTTTATATTTCCTTTTTTCATAAATTTAGAAAACAATAAAAGGCTGTTGCTTAGCTTAGTGCAAGATTGAACGTTAGTGGCAATTTTAGAAAGACACGTATGACAACAAGCATTTGGATAGAAAAAGGTAGGGGCGACTCGGTTGAGAATGCAACATTTGACGACATAAAAACTGTTATTGAAGAAACTATAAAAATGGATGAAGAGCATGGAGCTTTTTGGGTTGGACATATGGAAAATAAATTTGTTCTTGAAGTTCACAAAAACTTTGACTTGTTTTTTGTTTATGGAGAAAATCAAGATGAACAGATACAAACTAAACTTGACAATTGGGAAGATGTAAAACACTTCTTTAAAATGTATTTGTAAAGCATTCCCCGTATTAGACCAGCGGTAAACTTATTCCAGAACGAGTCAAAAGAGCAAGCGGAAGTTGGGCAAGCCCTACTTTTTCGCCCTTTATGCTGCGCAATCGAGCTTTTAAGTATCCTCCGGGGATACTTTGGTTTTGTTAGGTATTCTTAAATACTGATTTCAGTATACCCATCAGTATATTCTCTTTAAATAACTAAGTCAATTTGATCCAGTTTATGTTATTTGGATTTTTTCAAGGTTTTTCTTAGAATAATGTTTCCTAATTTGTCTTTCCAACATAAATAGATCAGGAGGGAAAGATATGGAGCAGTGGAAGGAAAAATCGATCAGATTTCCTCAAAAATCTGATGATAAACTAAATGGATTGGTAATGAAATTTGGCAGGTCTAAGAAGCTTTTTTTAGTTCAGATGATCGATTACTTTTATAGGTCAAAGAAAGATCCTGCCGATAGTGGCGATGAAATTCTCAAAAGGGAGCTTTCCTACGGAATTAATCGGATATTGTCTTTTGTCAAGCAGCAGGAAAAGGATCTGCTTATTCCTTCTATGAACCTTAATACCGAAAATTTTAGGTTGCTAAATGTATTCCAGGAAAAACTTCATAATCAGAATGAGTTTTTAGCTGGACAAAAGCAACAAACCAATACAATTCTATTGGAGGTAAACCAACTTTCTAAAAGTATTTCTAAAAACAAAACAGATAAGGCCATAGTAATTTCAAACATCATCATGTTGCTTGACCATTTTCTGAAAGAAAGAGATGCTATAGGTTGGAGTTTGAATTCAGCCAAGAAGGATGAGCTTTATAAAAAGCTACTATCTGATATCCAAAAACTCTAGTCATGTTTATCCATATTTCCAAGTCCGAAACTGGAAACAATACAGGAAGCTGCGGGGCATTAGTGAATTATCTGGAAAAGGAGAATAGGCTTGTAGAAAATATTTCTGATTCGGAGAAGTGGTTCAATGGTCGTTCCAGTGCAGTCCTTCCGCATGAGGTGAGGATGGCAATCGATGCCAACATCGCCAAGCTTTCTAGAGATGATGGTAAGTTTTATCTGATCAACATCAGTCCAAGCCAAAAGGAGATTGCTTTTCTATTGGAACGTTTTGGTGAGCAGGAGGCCAAACTTCAGCTCAAGGACTTTGCGCTCAAGGTGATGGATGCTTACGCCAAGAACTTTCATCGTGAAGGGATAAATGGGCAAGCTGACCTGTTGTGGTTTGCCAAATGGGAGAAGAACCGTTATTACGGACATCAGGACAAGGCGGTTATCAGTGGTCAAAGGAAACGCGGAGAGATGAAGGAAGGTTATCAGTTTCACATTCAGATCATCGTCAGTAGGAAGGATATCACAAACAAGATCAAGCTGAGTCCGCAGAATACTTCTAG
Organism: Sphingobacterium sp. HJSM2_6; assembly: GCF_049316305.1. Taxonomy (NCBI): domain Bacteria; kingdom Pseudomonadati; phylum Bacteroidota; class Sphingobacteriia; order Sphingobacteriales; family Sphingobacteriaceae; genus Sphingobacterium; species Sphingobacterium sp. HJSM2_6. The sequence continues at coordinate 3,360 of NZ_JBMOXB010000032.1, read as the reverse complement.
GGGAAAAAACAAGTCCCATTCTCAGAAGCTCGGTCAGTTCGACCGAAGGGCATTTAAGGAATCGGGCGAGCTTCTATTCGATAAGCTGTTCAGCTATGAACGAGGATTGCAGGAAACTTTTCAGTTTTCCAATAGTGTAAAGAATGGCAATTTGCAAGAGCGTAGGCAGGTCGACCGAATCCTGCAGTTTTCTAAAGGCAGGGATGAATTGGGAGCTGATCGCTTTCGGGAATTGCTTGCTGGAAAATCTCAGGCTATGGACTTGGTTGCCAATTTGCTTTCAGGTACAACCCTGCCATCCGAGGGAATGGAAAGGTCGTTAACAAGAAGACGGAAAAAACGCAAAGCGAAACGGCTAGGCAGGTCGTAGATTTATTTTTTATTCAATCCATGATAGGGATCAAAGTTCGGACACTGTCCTTCGGGGCGGGACAAGAAATTCCGACATAAACACATGCCCATCGCACAGCTCCATCTTTTATTTCGTTGCTTCTTGCCCTTGCTCGGTCAGGTCCGGTGCGGGCTCCATAATCATTTCTTGAAACTAAAAAAAGAACGTTATGGAAAGCAGAAAAAAAAGAAATCTTCTGTACAAGGTGGCAGAAGTTCAGTTAAGTTACAGCAACCGGATTCCCAGCTCCAAGATGCCTGTAGTGACCTCCTCTAGTGAAGCCTACGGGGTAATCATGGACAGTTGGCAAAGAGAGAGTTTAGAACTCTTTGAACGGTTCAGGGTACTGCTGATGAATACGGGCAACCGCGTGATGGGTGTTTATGAGGCTTCTAGTGGCGGAATATCGGGAACCGTAGTCGATATCAGGCTGTTGATGGTTACGGCGCTGAAAGCGACCGCTACAGGGATCATCGTTTTTCACAATCACCCTTCGGGAAACCTCAAGCCGAGCACCGAGGACAAAAAGCTGACTCAAAAGATCCATGATGCAGCAAATTATTTGGATATCAAGTTGCACGATCATCTGATCGTAGGTAAGGAGGGTTATCTTTCCTTTCGGGATGAAGGGCTTTTATAGCCCTTTTTTTTGTCTTTCGGGTTTTATTCCAGATCTGATTCTCCATCGATCAATTCCATGCATTTTTTAAGGAAAAGCATTGTTCTGGCTTCATATCGGTAGGCTTCTTCCCAGTCCTGATCGGTACATCCCCTCAAGCGTTCTTCAGTTGTGGCACCTGCCAGATTATCAAAGAGTTTGTTTTCTTCCTGGGATGACCTAGGAAAGATATCATTTGGAAATTGCCAGAAGCTCGAGCAGAGTTCATACAGGAATTTCATGTCAAGGTAATAGGGTGTAAAATTAAAATAGTATGCCAATAGCCCAAGGCAAGATTGCCCGATAGCCTCTTTGTAGAGCAGGATCTTAATATGGACTTCTTCGGTATTTTCTAGACTCCTGCCAGCATGGAAAAAGGTGCGAGAGCTTTGTCTTCGCCCATACCAATTTTTCAAGCAGATAGACTTTTGCTCCTCAGTTATAGTTCCTTTTTTTGGATGCATATAAAGTTTGGACAGAAACCTATAGGTTTTGTCTGTAGAATCTATTCCATACAGCATTTTATGGATGAGCGGATTATTTGCGTCGAGCAGCTGCTGAATCTCAGATATAGCGTAATTCAGGATGTTTGAAACCGTTCTTGTATATCCTTTGTCAGCTGATCGATATGATGTGTTAGTGGAATTTCTGTGATCAGCAGGATATCCAGATTTCTAGCAACCGTAGTTTCTTGCGCATCTGAAAAGTTAACTCCCCTAATTTCAAAGTTTCTATTCCGTGTTCCAAAGATTTGGACATATTTGTCCTCCGATAGTTCTTTATCCAAGTATGCTAGTATAGGTTTCATATAGTCCAGAATTGGAAGATTTGGAAATTGATTCGTATCCGTAATATTTGTTTCATTTGTATGCAAGTACTTATGCCTAAAGTCAGTTGTGATTTGGATGAAGATAGTTTCCGATAGTTCGGTCAGCGCTTTCATCTTCTGTTCGATCTTTTCAAGAGTTTCCAAGGTGATCTGGAAATCATCTTCATACCGAGTTGCACGGTAGATCTCTTCAAGAATTCCTAAAAGATCATCATCCTCCGTTTGATCTACATCAAAGACAGGTTTGCTGTAAGGATAAATTTTACGTAGAGTCGCATTATGGCACCTAATGGAATGGGTAATTTTGTCCTTTCCCATCAGGATAATCTCACAGTTCCTATAGGTTTGTTCCAGAACCTGATGGATCATAAAAGCGGACATAGCATATTTAATTCGGGATTTGAAATGATAATAGCCATCTTTAAATTCATTTATTTTTTTAACTTCCCTTTCTTGGAATTTTTGGAAGAGATTAAAGCACTCCAATGGGTCAAAGTTGTTTGGAATTGGAGAAAACTTAGAGTCAGGGGCCTGAAACACCAGGTTTTCAGGTTGGCATGTACAAAATAGAAAGAGGTTACCCTTTTTGATCTTTTCTCTAGCCTGAAAAGCGACAAAGCATTTGATTAGATAGTTTTCATATTCTTTTATGCTGTTCATCATCTTAGGTGTTATTTCCCCGATGATATTGACATACTTGTTCGATACCAACAAGATAAGCTCTTTAAATACGCTTGATCCATGGCTGTCGGTAAGATAAATACATTCAATTAGGAAATTGGAGGTCAGGATCTGAATCACCTTTTTCAAGTGATCGTCTATGTGTAATTCAATGAAAATCATAACTGATGTTTTTAGTATATACTAAATCTCTTCCCGTAACGAAGTCTTTTGTTGGTTTCGGTTTTTATTGGCCCACCATTGAACCCATTTTTGTTTGAAGATATTGTAACCTGCATGGAAAACATCACTCTCGCTACCTTCGAAGCCTAAAGTGAATGATCTTGAAAAGTAAGCTTGGTAAATTTCCAGTTCTGATAACATCTGCCTGATCTCTTTCCTATCATATTCTCCTTCTTCAGTTCGGCAGGAGAGAAAGAATTTAGATGCCAGATTCTTTTGCTGATCTGTCGCATCTTTTTTTTGGCCAATGGCAAAGCTGTCCACGTATTCTTGAATGAAGTCTTCAGGAGTTAGGTTCAGTATGGCACAGAGATACCTAACATTTGCAGGAATTAAGATGGAATATTTTTTACTATAAGAACCGTAAGGTTCAACTATTTCGCGGTGATTACTGCAAACCTGTTCCATCGAGAGAAACTTTTTTCTACATTTTTTCATAATAATATTTCTTTTGGAATATGAAGTTCAGCACCCTAACAATTCTATGCAATTCAGAATTTGAATAAATTATCCTATAAAGAGAATATGTTATCCGTGAAATATTTCTTAAATTCGTAAATGGGAGAATCGAAAGATATC
>NZ_JBMOXB010000031.1:0-12594 GCF_049316305.1 Sphingobacterium sp. HJSM2_6 | reverse complement strand
AATTAATAAATTTATAACTCGAAAGTCTCCTTAAGGTTTCATCCTAATGTGTCTAATTTAGTTTGAAGACGTACAATGGGTTTTTTGATGGTAGGGAGATTGGTTCAGCCCCTAACTTCCTACAAATACCCTAAACTCCTTTATGTCGAACTCTGTCCAAAGCAGTTCGAACCCCTCGCTCCATGAAAAAAAGCCCAACTTTCGTTGAGCTTTTTTGTGGAGAAGGTGAGGGTAGAAATGAAATCATAAAATCTATTTTGTTTTTTCTTGATGGGTTTAAAATTTGATTGGGATGGATTAACTTGCTATATTTTTTGAAATAGATAATCGAACTCTTTTATTTATACCCTATATGATATACTTTAATTGTTATAAGTTGTTTTATACCCGAAATAGTATCATTTATAGTACTCATTATTAATTTTTGGCATGAATAAAGGAAATGGATCAATACTATTACAGAAAAAATATGTGGTTCGTAGGTTAGCAAAGATGGGGACTCCTAGTCATAGTTGAGGCCTTTTTTGTGATTGGTTTCACTATCTTTAATTTTATGATGTTATTTTATAGAAAAAGTATACTTATCTTTTGGATCCTAGGGATTAATTTCTTAATAATAATTGCGGGCTGTTTTCCAAAACATGAATCCTCAATCAGCGAAAAAAATTTGAAACTTTTAAAAGGGAAGTACGATATTTCAACATTAAATTATTTTTATGAGACAGTTTTCCATGAGGATTTCAATTCCGAAAAACGCGATAATATTTCAAAATGGAATTCTAATCCAACGATTGAAATTGTTGGGAGTCAATCTAGCGAAGATATAGCATATGTAAAACAAGCCATTGAACAGGTCAATAAGATAAATCTTCCCATCAAGTTATCCCTGGCCGATACAAATGACTCTGCGTCAATAAGTGTCTTTTTTGGGGATTTAAAAAGTGTTTGCAATTTTTTAAAATTAGACAGTGCTTTCACAAATGATATTGATAATTCCAATCATTTTGGACTTGCGAAATCAATTAATTATGATGGGGTGATAGAACAGGCTTTCATCGGTATTTATTTTACTGAAAAGGAATTGACACATTCTACTCGTTTCAAGGTTGTATTAGAGGAAATCGTACAATCACTTGGTGTTGTTGGTGACAGTTATAACTATCCTAGCAGTCTTTTCTTTGAAAATTACAATCCGGCTAAATGTTTAACGACATTAGACATTGACGTGTTGTCTTTGCTATACGAACCTGCGATTTCTGCCAATTACACGAGACAATTGTTTGAAACGAATTTCTTTGATAAGCTCTACACTATTAATACAGATCAAAAAATTAAAAATTTATTGGAAAAATATCCTCAAGTTTCCCTTGATGATGTAGAAAAATGTTTCACGTCTGGTGTCTTGCTAAAGCACCCTAAAGAAATACAAATATATATAAGTGGATCGATACAAAAGGAAGACTCACTGACAATAGAACGTGCGGTTTTGTCTCTTAATAAAACATCTCCTAATTTAAACATCAAATTTGCTGGATTACCCGATATTGAACCAGCCTACGGAATTGTATTCGTTTTCCAGAAATTGGACAAACAAAACGTGTCATTACGGCGCACTATTGAAACTACTACTGGAAAGAACTGTATGTTTCAAAAGCTTATTAAATCTAAAATTGTAATTTCTTTTAATTCCAATGAAAAGGATGAGAAATTAAGGCAGCGGAGTATAATCGACGGACTATATTTTAGTTTGATGCAAATACCGCAAGCGCAGACACGCACTAATGAATTGTTTACAATTAAGAAGAACGGAATTGATTTTTCCCCGCGTTATGCCAACTTATTCAAATTGATTTATTCAGATGAATTTATAGACGGCTTTAAATTAAGCGATTTTAAGAAAATTAATTTTAGTATGGATAAATGAATATTTTATAGCTAACCAGCTGTGTGTGGGGTATTTATGACTGATTTTTCTTTAATTTCCATCAGCATTATCTCAGAAGGTTAGCAAAATAAACAAATCCTTTTTGGCAGAAGAAGAAAATAAAATTTACTTAAAGCTAGTAGGATTCCTTGTATTGACTTAGATAATTAAATTAGAGTCCACAATAGCATAGAATTGATGCACATAAATTTACTTACTACAGAACAAAATTCGTTCGAACTGATAAAGCTTTCAGTTGTAATTGAAGATAATTGCTTTCATATTCTGTTATACCAAAGTTAAAGTTATTGCTTAAAAGAAAGATTTAAAGCATAGAGAAACTTTTTCAAAGATATGACAGGACGACTTGTAATTACTATCCTTGACACACTAAATAAGACGTTTAGTAATGAGCTAGAACAGAAAGGTGAACAGGTTTACTAAGACAGAAAAAGAACGCTTCACAGAACGGAAAAACAAGTCTACGAATAGAAAAAAAAGCAGGAATCTATTCAGAAACAAACCCCAAATGTGATTAAGCAAGAAGGCAAAGAAGAAGACTAGAATACCATCACGGAAAGCAATCCAAGTGTAAATGAAATGTTTTGGTTTTTGGATAGTTGGGGGTATATTGCTGCAAATTGTCTGAATTGCAATTCGTTTAGGGTTAGGTTCTAGGCCTAAGAAAGTAAGGTAACAGGGCTAGAAGTTCAATAATGAGAATAATTGATCCAGAAGGTTTGTTTTGGAGAATAAGTTATGTGCTGAAAAATGAATAGGATGAATAAATAGGGGAGTATTGTTATAAAGATTTTCATTGGATTTTTTTGAATGATTGATTCTAAATGATCAATTTTAAGACAGGAAATTATTTTAATTATACACAATAATATATATGATTTAAAATCTAATCAATACTTTAAAAATTATCATGAACCAAGAATTAATTCTAATTATTTTTTTACTATTATATCTAATTTTTACCACATAGTAAATAATAAAAAGTTAAGTAATAAAGCGAAAATTGTTTTTAAAGTAGTTGTCTTGATTTGAAATATTTTAGGAATTCTAATTTATTTTTTTGTTAAAATAAACTTTGAAAAAAATTAGGTTATTAGCCAACCATTTATCATTAACATATTAAAATATTGTTTTAAAAGTATTTTGTTTTACCAGTTCCTATCAGCAAGTAATGTCTAAAAATAAACTAAAATAAATTAGTAAATAATAATTATTACGTTTTATTAAACATTTACAAGCTATAATTGATACTTAAAAATTAATATGCAAAAGAGATAATCAATTCACTTAAAGAAATAATACCTGTTATACAAAGTACTCTAGGATACATTGAAGATCAAGTTTTTGATTAAGCCTTGTGGGATTTGAAAGTTTTTAAGACTTGGGTGTTGATGAGGATATCGATCTATCAAATTAAATTAAAAAAATGATTTAATGCGTGTAAATATAATGGTAAGTGTCGGATTAACTTTATCTTTGCATTATTAACTGATTTTATGAAAAGAATCTACATTATTTTTCTAGTGTTGAGCTTCTTATTTTCCTGTACTAAAGAGAAGGAATCCCCCAAAAATTCTGTAATTACGGATAAAATTAAGCTGGAGACATTGGTGCCAGTATCGCTATTTGGTTATGGTATTCAATTTGCAGGCCGTGTATTGCATTTGAATGATGAAGTTGTAAAAGAGCATGGTTTTATAGTGAAGTATAAAGTTGATTTTAATCAATTTGATAGTATTTATGTTAAGATTGACAAAACTATTGCTTCAGGTGACAATGTTCAGACTTTAAAAGAATCACCATTACCAAAGTTTCAAGACGAATATAGTGTCAAATATGTTATAAAAACCGCTAGTAATATTTATTCTGGCACATTTGTCAATTTTAAAACCCCAGACATAAGAGTCGATTCGGATGAAGAAATGACTTTAATACCGGGAAGTCGTGTAAATATAAAAGGTGATTTTACCAAGGTAGATGAAAGCTATAAACTATCTTATGCAGGAGAAGATATACAGGAAACAGCAATACATTTTGAAATTTTAGGATCAAATAGAGATATGCTCACTTTTACTGTTCCCAAATTGTATCATGGCGACTTCGTTCGATTTGTTTTATTCAATCGATATGATAATAAAAATGTGGTTGCTATTGGATTCATTAAAGGGGAAATATCTGGGCTAAATCAATATGAATATTATTTCGATGAGAATTTAAGTTTTACTTCCAATGCTGTAAAACAAAATATTAAAGGAGTCCTATTCTTTATTGTGGGTAATAAGTATATTCCACTTAATTATGCTTATCCTATTAGTGATGTTTTGGCTGGGCTAAAGGGCAATTCTTTTCGAGTAGGTTATTATAATGGACAGGACACTATATTCTTCCCTAAAAAACTTAGTCTAAGGCCAGTGACAGATGATGCATTTGTAATTAAAGATTTCAATGCTCATCCTATGCAGGATGTTTCCGTTAACACATATTTACTGACTCGATTTACTCCAGAATTAAAAACAAATTATAGTATTGGAGGGAAACTAGCTAAACTCTATCGTTACTGGAATGGCAATGATGTATTGACGATAGGTGATGTAGCGGATGGCGCTTATTCAGTAAATATAAAGAGTGATTATGTAGATTTTAACACTACAAAGAAAATAAATATCAAAAAATTACAGGTTACTTCGGTTAGCCCTGCCGAAATTTACCACGGTGAACCGATTATACTGAAAGGGAATTTTATCGATGGACAGACTTATACCATTGATGATAACGATGAACAGCAGAGTTATGGAGTGGCTCGAAATGGCCAAATTCAGATATATCCCTATGGACGTACGGTATCTACCTATGAGATAAAGCGGATAGGTTATAAGCGTAATCTTGAGAATTATGCATGGATAGATGCCAGTTTTAAAGTGAATTTTAAGAGGCCTACCTTTACTGGATTTTCTCCTGCTTCAGGTAACTCCCAAACAGCAATCCGATTTTATGGTAAGGGGATAGGTGCTGGTATGGTATTTCTGGGCAATGAATATTTGAGCTTTAATAATTACGGAGAAGGTTGGGCTGAGCTTTATTTACCTTCGTACATAAGACCTGGATTTTATAAGTTTTCTATTTTCTATCAAAACTCTTGGTTAACAGTTGATCAGGTGTATGAACATAAATGGAATTAATTCATGAAGAAATTAAAAATGAGAAATCGAAACTTTATACTTTTTTCACTTATCTCCATATTGTTTTTTGTAGTTTTTGGTTCATGTTCTAAAAAGGATGATTCAAATGTAGTAAATGAAATAATTACCCCAATACCATTAACCACTAGCGCTTATAGTGGTTTGACGGATCGTACTGTAGTATTGCACGGTAAGATTGGTGCTTTAAATCAGGAAGAGATTTTGGATTATGGCTTTGCGTGGTATAGTGTTGATGTAGATAATATAACGAGTTCTGAAAGTTATATCACTTTAGGAGCAAAAGCTCCGGAAGGCGATATTTCTAGTACCTTGTCCAGCACTAAGAATTTTCAAATAGGTAATGTATATCAGTATTATATATACGTGCGGACAAAAAATAATTTTTACAAAGGCAATGTTAATTCGTTTTCAGTTCAAGATATTTCAGTTTATGAACTGAGTGCTATTAAATCTTATGGACGAGATACGATTGTTTTGCAAGGGGATTTCAGTAATTTTGATCAAAACTATCGACTACAGGTAACTGGCGCATTCAATATTTTTTCATTACCCTATCAACTGGATACGGATAAGAAGAAAATGACCTTTATCTTAACCGGAAATCCAGCAGTGCAACATAAATCATCTGTTCAAGTTTCCATTGTTAAGAAAGGAATAAAGCAATTAAACTTTGAAAGAAATATTGTTACGGTGCAGTATTTTGCACAATTTGAAGCGCCTGAAAAGAAATATTATAAGCCTTCAACACAGATTAGAATTAATCAGATTAATAAACAGTATGTAGCGTCAGTTTTAGACCGAGGTTATGCTGTAGTAAATATATTAATAAATGATAAGAGCTATCCCTATGATGGTAACTTTCAGTTGTATTATCAAAATGAAATAGGAGGAACAAGCTTTAAGGTTGGTATTGACAATGGAAAAGAGAAAGTAATATTTCGTGACCCATTGGAATTGACACCAATATCTAGTTTGGAGATGAAAAATATTTTTCCACGAATACACCCCTGGGGTTTAGTAAGGATATTTGCAAGTAACTTGTTTGATTTTTATGATGTTGCATATATCAGTTTGGCGGGGTCAGTTTATGAATCTCCAGGAAATTATAATAGTCAACAGTTGGGTTTTTTTGTTAGCGATGTTCCTGAAGGGGAATATGAAATGGAAGTAACGGACCGGTTTTATACATCAAAAGTTAAAGATAAATTAAAGGTTGAAAAGCTAAGATGGACTGCTGTTAATAAAAGAAGTGCTTTTGTGGGTGAAGAGATTGAGTTTACTGGGAATTTTATTGCAGGGATAAGTTACACTGTTTTCGATGAGAATGGAAACTCTCTAGGTCTTGGCGAGGTTTCGACAAATAATACTCTAAAAACAGTCGTTAATAATTGGTATACCGATGTTAAAGGTTTGAAAATTGGATATAATAAGGATCCTTGGTCTTATGATATTTCCGATCAAACTATTTCCTTTACCTGCGAAGGATTTACTTTTGATAAATTTTATCCTTCTCAAGGAAGATCAGGAGAAGTGTTGACAATTGAAGGAAAAGGTATAGCATTTGCCGAGTCATTCCTATTGGGGGATGTTGCTTTACATCCATTTGTGATTAATAATAACAAAGTAACGTTCAGCCTGCCTTATCTACCAAACAATGGAAAGGTTAGGATCTCTTATTACATGAATAAGAAATTTTATCAAAGTACTGATTTATTTGAAATTCTATAAAGATGATGAAGCAAATAATTAAGATTTTGCTTATGGTTCTAGTGCTTGTATGCTCATGTTCGAAAAAGCTGGAGATAGATCCGAATAAGGAACCAAGTATTTTGGTAGATACTAAGGAAATATCTATATCAGCCCTGGATCAATTTGTATTGAAAGGAGAGATAAAAAGCCTGAATTATGAGAAAATTGTTGATATAGGATTTATCATCTATGATAAAAGCAAACCTAATCCAAGCAAACCTATCCAAATCTCCATTGGTACCGATGTCTCTAAAAAGGATATTGAATACCTGTATCGGTCGAAGGTAAATTATCAGATTGATCAGCCAATGTCTTACGTATTCTATGTACAAACGAGTAGAGCTTTCTATAAAGGGCAGGAAGTTAATTTTATTGTTGATTTGTTAAAAATTAATCAAAAAGGATCAGTTTACGCAAAAATAGGTGTTCCCATTGTCTTATTTGGTGATTTTTCTCAGGTTCAAGAAGCTGATTATTTTAGTATGAAGGGGTATAATTCGGTTCTGTTTAAACATAAAGTGAGTGCCGATAAAAAATCTTTAGTTTTAGAAGCACCAAGCGTAAATCTTTTTCATGGGGATAATTATGATTTATTTATTAATCAGAAACGATTAAGTAATGAGATATTTGAGAAGAAGATTGCTAATATTGAGTTTATAGGAAACTTTAATCTCGCACAAACCAATTATAATTACAATGATGTAATTAAATTAACAGGTACCGGTTTGGTAGATCAATCCGATAAACTGAAAATTATCATTGCTGGTAAAGCAATTCATTGGTCTAATGATTTAAAGATAAGCCAGTTTGGTGGGGCTTTGAAAACGACAAATAAAGTTTCTATTGATTATGGAAATGAGATTGTTGAATTGGAGACTCCGATTGTACTGAATACCCCGGATTTTTCGCAAGTAAAATTGAATAATCTAGTTACACATACTAAAACTCGTGTATCAGTTTCTGGAGTTAATTTGCTTAAATATTTTGATTATAATAATGTTGGTATTAGCTTGGGGACGATTAATTTGCCTGGGATTAATATATGGTCTGATGATTATACAAGTAATGTGGTTTTTACGATAGGAGATGTATCTCATGGTATATATCCAATTACTTTTAATTCGTCAATGTACGATTTGACAATACCAGAGAAAATTAAGTTAGTGCCTTTTACCTATGAAGATTTGGATAGACCCAATGTTTACACTAATGATGTGCTAAAAGTAAATGGTAGTTTTGCAATTGGACAGCGTTATGAGCTAGAAATGGGGGAGCACACTCGTAGCTCCACAATCGCAAATAGCAACACCGAATTGGAGTTTAAGATAACGGACAACCTCCCCGGATTATATGATTGCAGAATAACCTATGTAATGGCGGATATGTTGGTTGATTTTAAAAATAGCAAAGAATTCAAACTTGAGATTAAGAATGCAGAAATTACGGGTTTGTCTAAAACAACTTTTTCCCCTGGAGAGGAGGTAGAGATTTATGGAAAGGGACTTCAATATTTAACTACAGGATTTGTTGGCCAATATAGCGTTTGGTTTAGTGATGTTTCGGACGAAAGAGTGAGGTTTACATTGTCAAATTTTATTCCTCCAGGTGAATATACTATAGCTGTTAATCAGGGGAATAATTTACCCACAGTGTTTGCTAATCAAAAAATAAAAGTATTGTAACTGATATGAAATGTTTTCTTACATCGATGTGGATCATAATCTTGATTTTTGTAATATTTGGAGTTTCGTCTTGCTCGGAAAGGGAAGTAATACTTCCTGACAAGAAGCCGATTAAAATTTCCATTGTTGATGTAACAAATGTCAACGGTAATAATGCTGTATTAAATGCAGAAATTCAGTACCTAAATGATGAAACTGTAATTGATTATGGATTCATCCTTAAAAAGGAAGGGAGTAGTGAAGAAAAAAAAATATCACTGGGTAAAAATGCAAAAGCTGGAATAATTTCCTATAATTATTCGGCTGATTCTGAATTTGAATTTTCGCAATACTATACTTCTAAATTTTATTTGACAACAGCGGTTTCAACTTATTTTAGTAAGGAAATTAAGTTTTTAGCAGCCAATTTCACCGTTGACCAGAGGGGTGTGACAAAAGTTACATTAGGAGATACGATTAAGTTTACGGGAGATTTTTCACAGTTGAATAATGTTCGATATTTTATCGAATCAAATACCAATTATCCTGTTGAAATAACACCCTATAAAGTTTCTACAAAAGAGCTTCAATTTGTGATTCCAGATAATTTCAAGAGATGGGCTGGGATTATGAAAATGACATTTCAAGCTAAGGGGAATTTGCTAAATACAGGAGTAAATCTTTCTTATACTTTGGCTAACCTTCGTATAAATCCTCGAGTTAATATTGATCTTACTTCAGCTATTTATTATACCGAAAGATTGCCTGTCAAAGTATTCGGATTTGATGAGTATACCGATATTATTGAAATTTTTGTTTCCGATAAAAAGTTTAATTATGGCTCTTATGGGATATTTTTAGATGGAAGCAATCTAAAAGGTGCTAGCCATCAGATTGGCTACGTTGTAAATGGTGACACAACACTGTTAAAAGACAAATTGCAATTCCATATACCCAAAGCAAGTGATTTTTCTTTTGATTTTTCGCTTACTCATCCAGGTCAAGAATTACAGCTGCTAAATACTAAATATGATAAATATTTTGGAAATAGAAATGCCTACTTACGATTTAAGGATGTTGATGTTCATATTTCAAATTGGGGCGGCGATTATGTTGCGAACATTATTGTTCCGAAAGTTTCTGAAGGTGAGTATAGTCCTATGTTAGTTAGCGATTTATATGGGGATATACAGCTAAACAGTTTGTTGAATGTAGGTGTTTTAAAAGCAAAGATTGTAAACAAGAAACCTTATGCTTATGGGGAGAAAATAACCGTTGAAGGCAATTTTCTTGAAAATGTGTATTATGCATTTAAATTACAAGAAAGCAACCATGACTATTCATATTATATGGGAGAAGTTAAGAATGGAACTGTTACATTTATAGTCCCCACATCGGAAATAGGAAAGACTAAATTGCAAATGACTGCTTACATACCAAATCGTACTGTCGATTATACACTGGGAATCTCCGAGGATATTGAAATTATAGGAGTTAGAGTTGATAACGTTAGTCCTTTGATTGGATTTCCAGGAGAACTAATTACAGTTACTGGTAAAGGCTTTGCTAATACCCCAAATAACTTTTATATCGGTGAGAGGGAATTAAAAGTTGTTAGCTATTCAGATACCGAGTTAAAGTTTTTGATTCCAACTAATTTGCGAAGAGGTAAATTCCCATTAATTTATTCTTCTTGGTTTGAACATAAACAAATTAATACAAATTTCATTATTGAGGTAAAGTAGGATAGTTCATAAAGCTATATCAGTTTGAAATGGCTTCAGTATTATATCTACTTTCGTTTAACCTGTGGGGGTTTATCTGTTACACTCAGCCTAAAGTAGCTTTTCTTCATCCGACTCACAAATGAAACCAACTTTCGCTGGGTAATATTACGTGGAGAGCAGTTTCTTGACTTCCATTAATTATGGATATAATGAGCGCGGCTGGACCGATACGATTGGCTCAGCACAGTTTACAGAGGTCTTGAATCACCATAGAAATCAAGCAGGAGCTGACTGACTAACGCTCAGTATAATGGCAATATAGCTCAGCAGTTGTGGGGGTATACAACATCCACTCCTAATGCATATACCTATAATTATGATGCGCTAAATCGACTCACAAATGCGACAAGGAGCGGTACGGTGATGTCTGAGGTTATTGGTTATGATGATATGGGCAATATTAAAACCTTAAAGCGAGACACGAACCCTATTACTACCTATACTTACCACAATTCAGGGAAGAGTAATCGTTTATTAAGTTTAGCGGGAGGACTCATTGGAAGCTATACCTATGATGGCAATGGCAATGCAATGACAGATCGAACAGAATTGAACTTTAGCTATAACCAGCTGAATCTTCCCAAAACAGTTAGCAAGGCAGGTACAATAGTAAATTATCTTTATGATGCAACTGGAATAAAACACAGGAAAAGGGCAATTATTTCGGGGGATACTATAGAGCGATATTATATTCACAATTTAGAATATAATAAAGATGATAATAGCAGTCCTAAATTAGAACGGATAAATATTCCAGATGGGTATATCCAGCATGCTGCTGGCGTATATACTTATCATTACTATTTGATAGATCATTTAGGGAATGTACGATCGGTGATTAAAAGAGGATCGGGCTCTACTGCGGTAGATGTTGTCCAAAAGCAAGATTACTATGCATTTGGAAAGACGAAATCGATTTTAACAGCAGGAAATAATAAGTATCTTTACAACGGGAAGGAAGTACAACCGGAATTAGGTGACCAGCTGGACTATGGGGCAAGGTTTTATGATGCGGAGAGATAGGCAGGTGGAATGTCGTGGATCCGCTGGCAGAGCAGGATAGAGCATGGTCTCCTTATAACTATGCCCGAAACAATCCGATAAGATATATTGATCCCGATGGAATGTTTTGGGGAGACTATTACGATAAGAATGGTAATTATCTAGGTACTGATGGGTTAGACGAGGAGAAGATTATAGTACACGAGAAGGAGTTGTAATGGAATTCATTCGATTAAATTAAATTAAATGGAACTGGCATGGATATGAAATTTTTTTGTATAGCTTTTGTAATATTGATTATATCAACTAAATCTGCTACATCACAGACCATATATAAAATATCTCATCCTATAGATCTTGAAAATCATGCATATGTGGATTCTGCGGGTGTTTTAATTATTCCCTTTGGTAAATTTTATAATGGACCTGATATGATTAAAGATTCAACTATAGGTATTCTATGGTCTATGAAAGGCAAAGAGCCAGGAGGCTTTTGGGCTGTAAATAATAAAGGACAAGAGTTATTTCAAATAGTACATAAAGATGGTCCAGATGAGTTTCATGGAGGTTTGATTAGGATATATGGTAAAGACAATCTTATGGGGTTTGCCAATATGAAAGGTGAAATCGTAATATCTCCTCGATATGTTTTTGTTTCTCCATTTTATGATGGGATAATTGCCACGTTTTGTGAGGGTTGTCCAGCTAATTATTATAAAACGATAAGTAAAGTAAGTGTGCTTGAAAAAGAAGAAGCTAAAATATCTGAAATGAAACCAAAATTTGGAGCGATTGATAGACAGGGTAAAGTAGTTATAGAACCTACAAATGCCAAAAGATATGATGAATTAAAAAAAGAATATCTTAGTAGAAAAAAATAAATGTTTTTATTGGTAAAATATATAAACATTAGACTTTTTAAATATAGAGAATCAATTTGCTTTCCTAATACATAATTTCATTGTTAATTAATTTCCAATTTTTTATAATCTTTTCTATATTTAATAGATATGATTATTTGGTGTTGTAAAAATATTTTCTACCATGATTGAGTGATAAAATTTGTTAAGAAACATTTACTATATAAAAAGTTTGTATTTTTATTTCAAGATTATTTTATAAACAACTATTTAAGTAAATTAAGCTAGCTTTAAAGAAAAAGGTCTTATACGTCTATAACTTTACAGTTTTGTAGAAAAACTTAAAGTAAGATGAAAGAACAATCATTATCAAGATTTGAGTTCCCTGAG
>NZ_JBMOXB010000030.1:0-15776 GCF_049316305.1 Sphingobacterium sp. HJSM2_6 | reverse complement strand
AAATCTAACGTTTTTGATGAAAACACTCCTTAAGTTTTTAAAATATCGTGTCCACTTTTTGCTGACGATTTACAAACTTCGACATTAGTTTTGTTAGTCAATTCTTCGAAAAATGCTAAAGCTAATTTTCTATTGTTATACTTAAAGTTCTGTAACTCTTTAGGAGTTTCCCCCTTTCTCATGGCAATATACCAGTACAACAGAAATAAGGTAGTTAAGCGTTGTTGACCATCTAAGGGTTTAAAAATTAAACTCGTTGTAGTGTCAATATCACTGACATTAATTTTCGTTTCAACATCTATGTTAAATTGATTTGCATACTGAGCTACATTATGTAATAGTGTTCGAACAGAATCCTGGTGAAGTTTTGCTTCTCTTAGTCGCTCTTTTCCTTCAATTTTGCCGTATACAAATCCAAGATGCAGCTTTTCTTTTTCAACTATATGATCGACTAGCGACTTAACAAATCGCTCACGAATATAATTGACATTATTTGCTCTTCTACCTTGCGCATAATCTCTTTGAATGATTGGAATTTCAATAATGTGCTTCGTTATTAATTGATGAAATGAATATTTTATAATCATAGAGTTAGTTTAAAAAAGTAGTTATTTTATTTAAGACATCACTTATATATGCCTCTCTATCTCTTGTATTCCAATAATTCATGGTTAATTCGCTAGACAGAGTCAATGCTTTTTGAAAAACTTGTTTAGTAGCGAGGGGAACATATGCATTTTCATCTAACAACGTATTGATTTCTAAAATTTGCTCACGCTTTCTTCTAAAGACTTTCTTACCTACTTGTATATTCGTTTTATCATCTAACAAACAAAGATTTGACAAATGGTCCTTATCAATAATATCTCCCAAAAGTTTTTCAATTTCTTTGACCTTTGCATTAGCACTTTCCAAATCATCTACTTTTATTTTGTCAAACAAGTTCATTAACTCATCATTCTGCTTTAATGAATCATTTTCGTTAAATAATTCTTCTATTTCAGACTTCCAATCCATAAGATCTTCAATTGTTTCAAATCCCATCGAATTTTTCGCATAAATATGTTCAATATTCCAAGCGCGTGTTGAGTTAAATAAATCAAAGGGAAACAAATATTTTTTATCTTGTAAATGTGCCACTGCTATATTGTATAACAGTAGAATGGGGAGTACACCTGTCTTTCCGTATTTAATTTCATTAATATCGTATTTAGGTTTAAACTTATTTTTATTATATTCAAGAAAAAACTCTTCTCTCAAAATTTCCTTTAAATAGTTTTTTAGCTCATCCTTTTTATTTGACGATCTATACTCATTTAATACAGCATGTATTGTTTTAGAGGTTAAGTGCACTACTGCCCCCATTAAATGATAGGTCTCTCTGTCATGATACCATTCATCTAACAAATTATACAATGTTGCTAAGCTTCTCCATTCAGGTTTTTCTTCACCTGTAAAAGCTTTTTCATATTGACGAAAAGTATAGTATAAATCCTCCTCCTTTGTACCTTTACCTTTATCTATTTCTAGTAAGATGGTAATCTTATTAGCCACTTCTTTATTTGTACGATTCTTTTGAATAAAATTCCAAAAATCTGGTCTTTGTAAATGTTGTTCTATTGAATTCCATTCATCAGCAAATTGGTTTAACTCGTATGACTTCCTTGTAAAATCGCTTATTTTGTTCATATCTAGTACAAATAAGCCTTTCACAAGTTCAGCCTGATCTAATTGAATTTTACCGTCATTAAAATTAATAAAGGTAGACGCTACCTCTTTCTCTTTTAACTCTTCGGTATACCAAATTACCTTTGTATGTTCTAAAAGGTAATATTTTAAGGTTTCTTCATTTCCATTTTTAATAAACCATAGTTGAATTAGGCAGTACGCTTTAAAAAAATAAAAATTATCGACGGTGTCTTCGATGTTGTTTACATTACAAAAAGATTCTTTCCATACCTTCCAGATATGATTTTCAATTTCCTTTGAATCTGTATTTAAGATTTCTGAGAAATCAAAAGTATGTAGGTTTATCAAAAAATCATTAGATCCATCATCCGTTGAACCTCTAGTTTCATAACGGATATGATAGAAATTGTCGTTGAGTAAATATTTAAGAATAAGATATATGGTAGTCGTTCTCTGTTGTCCATCTATTAATTCGAAAGTATCATCGACTTTATTTAGTACAACCAATGGTTGCAAACAGTAGAAACCATCTTTAGTAATGTCAAAAGTTAAAATATCTTGTAGTAGCGCGTGAATTTCTCTTTTACCCCAACGATAACCTCTTTGATACTTGTTGATTAAAAAGTTCTTTCCCTGTAAATCCTTGATGGTTACTAAAGGATTAAGGTTTTGATCAGTATTCATAATTTACTGTTTTTATTTCATTACCCCACGGCTGGTTACACCGTGAGGCTAATATTTTTATTTGGTTTATACTAAACGAGTTCTCCCCGTCAGCAACTCCTGCATCATGCCTTGTTTGATGTGGCGGGCTTTGCCCAATTGCTGTTCCAAGGCTTCGATCTCCGCATCCATATCCGATAAAATCGTCGCAATACGCTCCTGCTCGGAAAGGGATGGGAAAGGAATCTCAATCATTTTCAATATTCCACCACTTAAATTAGGTTGACCACCTTGAGTATATGTCGTTATAATCCAATCTTTTTTCAGCGAGAAAAAATAATAAATGAACTCGGTAGAATATTGTTTAAATGGCAATACTGCTAATATTGCTTGATTAATAGCACCCTCAATTTTACTAATTGCAACAACTCCAGCCGTTGCACCATACATTGCAATTAATAAAGTATTCGGTTTTACTAATTTAGCAGATGAATTTGCCAACCCTAATTCTGATATTTTATTTTCTACAGAATAGATACGTCCCTGATTTAAATCTCCAGAGCCAAGAAAATTGATATTTCCATTATAATAATCATCTATAGAAGTATTCGGAGTTCCTCCTGAAAAACAATCACATACCTCTCCCAACTTCTTCACTTCCCAATCGTCTTTCGGAGTGAGCAAAGTTTGCATGGAACCTTGTTTGATGAGGCGTTTTTTGGCGATGAGTTGCTCCAATTTTTCGATCCACGTATCGGCATCACTCAAAGCATTCGCAATGGCTTCTTGCTCGGCTAAGGGGGGTAGTGGGATTGGATAATTTCTTAATTCGACTAAATCTACTCCCGTTTGTCCTGATGATCTCTGCGATAATTTATCAACAAAATTGAAGAGCTTTTCACTTTTTAAAAAATGCCAAGCAAAATCCTTATTTATAACATCTTCATTTGGAATAGCTTTTAATAAAGCGACATTGTATGCTCCTTCAATCCCTTTTAAAATTTGGAAGATAGGTGGCCCATACCTTCCTATCATTATATCATCTTTAGTGCAAAATTTTCTACCTAAATTTTGAGGAATATAGACTTTGTACTTATCGGTTTTATAATCACGAATCTGTATAAGTCTAACATAACCATACTTTTTTGTAGGCGAAAATGTGTAAAGTGGTGGTTGTGAACCTCCACTAAATTTTATTACATCGTCAACAATTTTTAAACTCCACTCCTCCGGGATTAAGCCAATTTCTGTTTGTTTCATTACCATACTAAGCCCATTTGTTTCAGGTGAGACAATACTTTATTCGAGGCTTCGAGAACCTCAGCCTCCAAGCTTGGTAAAGTAACGGCGTAGCGTTCGGCTAAGGCTTTGATGCGGCCCGTTAGGTTTTGGCTAATTTTTTCTTGCTCTTGCGTTAAGGCTTGTGCCAAAGCGCCTTGCCATTTGCGGTGGATTACCAATTGTTTGACATCGGCTTCGCTAAGCGTTGGGTATTTAGCTAAGACTTTGGCTTCCAACTCTGCATTCAGCTTTTTAATCTCGGCATTGGCTTTTTTAATGCTAATATCTAAGGCTACATATTCTTCCAAAACATAAAAATTGCTTTGAGTTTCGTAAACAGCTTCTGGCTCGGCAGCCGTTCCATAATGATCAACTGCCGCTAGTTTTAACTTTTTAGAAGGTTTTAATTGTTTGAGCAATTTTCCAATTTCCGAAGCATTTATCTTTTCCAAATCGGCAAATAAACCTTCCTCACTGCTTTGTTCTTCTTCTATTTCGGTTAAACGTGCTTGTGCCGTTTCTACCACATTTTCTTGTTCGGCAATCGCTTGTTTTTCCGCTTCAAAATAAGTTTCAATCAACAAATCCGGCGAAATCATTCGCCCTGCAATACCCGCCAAACCTGAAATTTCTTTGTCGGCTTTGGTTTTCCCGTTTTTATCGGGCTTGCCTTTTACCACCAAACGCTCGTATTCGGCACCGGCTTTCCATCCGTCCATCGCTACCGTGTACACATCGTCTTGCATCGTTTCGTTCCAATACTGCATCAGATGTTGGTACAAATCGTAGGTATCAATCAAACGCGTATCGGTCATGCTCGCAAACAAAGAAGCCGTACTTTCGGCAATCACTTCTTTCGGATGCGCGCCTTCGCTTAGGTTTTCCCATTGTACTTTTTGGTTGTTCAACCATTGCTCGTATTGCGTTTGTACGGTTTGATTATACGCCACAAATTCCGGATGTGTAAAAATAGCTTGTTTCAATTCGTTTGGCGCCACCTTCAAGGCCACATAACCCGGACGTAAAGCTTCAAACAAATCGTTTTTCAAACCTGGAAACACTTGCCAATAAGCTTCCAATCCCGCCATATCGGCTTCGGGAATACCACCCAACAAGTGCGCTGCTATGTTTTGTATATCTTCGGCTTCCTGCGTATCGATATAACGCGGAATGTTTAAGTTGTAATCGTTCTTGGCATCGGCAATTTCACTCATCGATACCATACGGCTGTATTTCGGCACTTCTACCTGCGCAGCAAACACATCCGTTACTTTACGAATATCCTGCTCACGCAAACGGTTTTTGTTGCCATCTTTCACAAAGCCTTTGCTCGCATCGATCATAAAAATCCCTTTGCGGTGCTCGGCATGTTCCTTGTCCAAAACAATAATACAAGCCGGAATACCCGTACCGTAAAACAAGTTGGCAGGCAAACCAATAATCCCTTTGATGTAGCCTTTCTTCAAGATGTTTTTACGAATTTCACCCTCGGCATTTCCACGGAACAAAACCCCATGCGGCAATACCACTGCCGCTTTACCTGTTGCTTTCAACGATTTGATGATGTGCAACAAAAAGGCATAATCTCCATTTTTCTCTGGCGGCACACCCAATTCGAAGCGACCAAATTCATCGCTATCTACATTCACACCATTGCTCCAGCTCTTTAACGAAAACGGTGGATTAGCTACCACATAATCAAAACGCTTTAAGCTACCATCAGTTTCCTTGTAAGCCGGACGCGTTAAAGTATTGTCTGCTACAATTTCAGCCGTTGGGCTATTGTGCAGAATCATATTCATCTTCGCCAAGTTGGCGGTTGTCGTTTCTTTTTCTTGTCCGTAGAGGGTAATGTTTTTCCCCGATTCGTTGGCTACTTTCAATAACAGCGATCCCGAACCACAAGTTGGGTCATAAGCCGTCGTTTGGTTCGACGAGTTAGCTGGCGAAATACCAATCACCTTAGCCAAAACACGCGATACTTCGGCAGGCGTATAAAATTGTCCTTTCGATTTACCCGATTCTGTGGCAAAGTGGCGCATCAAAAATTCGTACGCATCACCCAAAATATCATCACCTTCGGCAGAGTTTTTTGCGAAATCCAAACTCGGATCGTTGAAAATACGTACCAAGTTGGATACGGTATCCACCAAGTCTTTTCCTTTTCCTAATTTGTTCTCATCATTAAAATCAGGGAAATCGGTTAGTTTGTTCGCTTCCTTAATGGGGTTGAGGATTTGCTTATTGATCTTGTCGCCAATCTCAATATTACCAATCAAAGCCACCATATCGTCAAAGGTTGCCCCATCCGGAACGGTAATCGCCCCAAAGGGATCGTCCTTGTATTTATCGGAAATGTACTTCACGAACAACATCGTTAGTACATAATCTTTGTATTGCGAGGCGTCCATACCTCCACGTAATTCGTCACAAGATGCCCATAATGAGCTATATAATTCGGATTTTTTAATCGCCATTTACCTAATAATGATACAGTTAATAATCTTTCGATTTCATCTACAAAATAGGTTTTTAAAATGGCTATAACAATACGGAAAACCGTAAATTAAACTAAAATAATAAACAATTATTTCAATAATAACTATCTACAGTCCATAATCCTCTTCATCATCTTCATCACGATTGGGAAACATCATATCTAATATGGATTTTTCATCGTACTCTTCATCGTCTTCATCATCAGGAAACTCTATGAACTGATTATCATAATATGCTTGAATAGAGTCCAAATTTTTAAAATCAACCGACGGAAAATAAGATGCATAATCCTTTTGAACAAGCATTAAACGATTAGTCATCACATCCAAATCTAAGCCAATGGAATCAAAATTAAGATCATTTTTATCCATTTTGGAATACCCTAAAAGCGCTTCTATATGCTCCGATACAAGGTGTTTTAATTTACTTTTAGCCTCTTGATATTCTCCAATCTCAATTAAATGGCTAAAATCAAATAATATATCATAGTAAAATGTTTTATCTATTGCTTTCATTACTTATCCTATTTTTTTAATATCGAAATATTGCCAAATTGCTCCTGGACCTCCCAATTTCATGAGATCAACGCCATATTTATTCATAAACGCGTTACGAACAGGTATAGATCCATTTGAAAACAAATCTGATTGCATACGAGCTGCAACCTCTATAGTCATACCTTTTTCCAGAGCTGTCCTATTTGCACCCACTCGACTTTTAACAGTGATTAAAAATAAACTCATAATTTATAAAATTTTATTGATTAACAATTGTTAGAGAAGATGTTACTTCTACTTTAGTATAATTTTTTCTTAACTCTAGTATATATGCAGAATTCATTTTCTGAACTTTTTCAAATAGCACATCATAATTATCATCCTGCTTCAAATAATTTAGATAGTAGTTGTAAACTCTTTGTAGCACATGATATTCTTTGGGAAATGGACCGTATTCATCATCATCTACAAATACTCTGAAAAGATCATGTGAATTATCTCCCCATATATAGGCTCCTACGATGTTTAAATTATTAGTAAAAGGAGATAGGATCATTAATAGTAGGATTAAATCCATACTAGAAACCTTGTCAACATAATAAAAACAATACAAACCATCGTTATGCAGTTCAAGAATCAACTTATTCAAATTATTGTGTTGGATATCGAATAAATAAATCTGAAGTCTTTTTATTAACTCTTTCTCCGTGTACACTATATCATCTTGTTGAAAGATGAATGTCACCCGAGGTCTGTATAAATAATTAAGTGGTAATAATGTTACTTCCACCACTTTTGGGAATAATTTTAAAAGAACAGCTAACTCATTAGCTAGTCCATATATCATCTGATGATATAATCCCGGAAATGGAACTGGTTTTACTTGAGAAGAATAGATTTCAGAGTCTAACAATATGGTGTTTTTACGACACTTTAATAGCTTAACCATAGCTATGGTCTGCGCATAATTACTCGTGTTTTCAAACTTAAAGGGTATCCTAACGAAAAGAGGAAATTCACTGCTAAATAATATTTCTAAAATAGCATGTGCTATTGGTTCAACAAGACAAAAAATAAATATCGTAGACGAATCCAATGAACTGAAATAACTATTCAATTCATCCTTATCATACTCCTCTATAACATGTACACGGTGTTTTTCTCCATATACATATTTCTTTTCTCCTGGAAACTTAATATAGAATTCGGACAGATCCTTATCTTCATCAAAAGAAATAAACTTCAAATCTGAAAATGAGTACTTATTGATCAAAACTGAAACTATATCTTTCCCCAGTTCACCAATACCAATAACTTTTACTCGATTAGAGTCTGTTTTGTCTATCATACCACTATATTTTTTTATTGATTGTAAAACCTAATTTAGATTCCTTCTTTTGATTTCCATTTTCAACATCCTGATGAAAAATATTAGCTAAAACTGTTTCAGTTCCTATTACTGTTTGATAACCTAAAGAATCTGATAACTTTTGAGCTATTTCTCTATTTAAAGGCCTAAATTCATATTTAGCTATTAGCCTTCCATTACGCAACAAGGCTTTATCAATATTTTTTAAATCTGTATTGAACGTGCATATAAATTGAATACCTAGTGAATCTGAAAGTAAACCATCCGCAAGATTGAGTAAAGCTCCTACTGCTGAGGGGCCTATATTTCTATCAATAACCAAATTTTCAGCGTCCTCAATAACCAGAATTGAATTTCTATGTTTCAGTAAGAAAGAAAGAATACTAGAATGCGTAAGATTTTCTGCAAAATGAACTGGAAAGAAAATTACATCTTTATCTATTTCACTCAACAAAAAACGCAGGTAATTGGTTTTTCCTGTTCCCGGCATACCATGTAACAAAAGTAAACCATGCTGATTTTTTGCATTTAAATTTTCTTTAATGAGAGCATGTACTGTTTTAAAGTCTGAATTATAATGTAAGTCTAAATCAACTTTTGAAGGCTTTAGAGGCAATGTTTTGGTAGTTAAATAACCATCATCATTTATAATTATAGAAATCTTTGCTACAGATTTTCCTTTCTTTGTACTATACTCACACATACCCTCCCACACTTCTTTTACAAAACCTAACATCGAACCTTTGTAATACACCCTAACAAAATCAGAACAAAAGTTTAAATGGATTAATACTCCATCATTTAAAACAATATTAAAATTTTCATAATAAAATTCAGTGTAATCTCCAGAACTAAATCGCGTATAAAATTGTGTAAAAATCTGATAATTGTATTTTTTTCGCATCCATGCTAATACTTTGCTACAATTCATGTTGCTTATAGTTTCAATTTGAGGAATACATTCAAAAAAATAACTAAATAGCCCATATGGACAATGTATACCTACACTGTGTTCTTTTAAATTCAAGCATTTGTCGAGTGGAAGATTACTCATCTTCTCACTGAAATCAATATCTAAAATCTTACTATTCATATTCTTGCTAGGATTTAATCAAAAATAAAATTCATAAGCGTCAAAATGTGTCGTTAATAAATTTGAATTTTAAATAATCGACACTATTTGTCTTTTCTATTTTCTAATTTTAGGTACTTTATATTAAAATGGACAAAAGAGATATCTTATTACGAATGAATTTACTTGTGAATTATATTTCTTCACAAGGAAGATCTTGGGATGACATTGCTCGTTTTTTAGACGATGAAAGTCAATTTAGGTCGTATGATTTAACAATTAGTAAACGACAATTTCAACGTGATATACACAGGATATACAATATTTTTAAAGTTTCAATTATCTATAATAAAAGGAAAGATAAATATGAAATAGACCGTTCTGATACTATTTCAGCTATTGAAGCTTTGGACACTTTATCAATATTGAATCTTAGTGATAATAGGTATGGAGGTGTTATTTTTGAACTACGAAGACCAACAGGCGGTGAAAATATTCCTAAAACACTATTTGCTATAAAAAATGAACTTGTAATATATTTTACCTATCAAAAATTTTATGAGAATTATAATGAAAAAAGGACAATATTACCCTACGTGGTTAAAGAGTCTAATCGTAGATGGTATATTTTAGGTTTAGATCTAGAGAAAAATGAATTAAGAGTTTTTGCAATGGATAGAGTTAGTGATTTAGAAATAGGTAAAAAATTAAATAGGCCTACAGATATTTCAGAAATCGAGAAACTCTTCACCAATTGCTTTGGCATTATTTTACCTAAAAAACATCAAAAAGTAGAAGAGATTATTCTATCATATAGTGGCTTTCAAGGACAATATCTAAAAACAATGCCTCTACATCATTCGCAACTGATCCTTTCCGAAGAAGATAACAAAATAGAGTTTAAATTAAACCTATATATTACGTATGATTTTATAATGGAAATACTATCTTCAGGCTCTCAAGTCAAAGTAATTGCACCAGAATCACTTAATAACATAATCCGTGAAGAACACCTGAAAGCTTTAAGCACTTTATAAAACTATTTAGAATAGAAAAAACATATTTACGAATTAAAATTTATAAAATTTCTAGTAATAGAACATAAATATGATGATTTTTTGAAAAAAATACGCTTTAACGAGTACATATCAATTCTTGCTAATATGGATAACTAATTACAAACTAATCTGCGCCATTTTTAGTTTGTAAATTTCAAAATACGCTTCTTTATATTCATCATTCAAAAAACTTTTTGAGATTAAATCTTTTACTTTCTCTGTTTGTTTTTTAAAATCTTTATAAATATTATCTCGAACTAAATCCAATAGGCCTAAACTCATCGCAAATTGATCAAAATCTGATCGTTTAACTTTACGTTTTCGCCCACCTAATGTCAATGCAAGATCTTCCTTATCTTTGGGATAAATCAGATTAACATTTAATAAATCATAAGCTGGAGATAGCAGAATCCCTTTCTCTGTATGCATCAGCGAAAAGTTTTTGAGATGCATGTCGTTATTCCCCGTCAAAAAACTAAACAATACCAATCTAAAGTACTTAATTACATCTAGCCCAGAATTCGTAGCATATTGTTTAATTACCTTGCCTACACGCTCATATGATCCATTGTATTTTTGCTCCGTAAGTAATTCAGAAAGTTGACATAAATCTTCTACATGGATTTTTGAACCTTTTAATCGATCAAATCGTTTCGTTAAATAAGCTAATTCACCAGTTGATGTTTTTATCAATGTATGCTCAGCAGTTTCTATCTTAAATAATTTAGCCAGATGCATTGTCAAATCCTCTACTTCAGGCATAAAAGCATAATCCAATGATTGCGGCTTAAGGATGTAATCACCCCAAAGACCTACTAATGTTAATCTTCTATTTCCCTTTTCTCCATTCAAGCTTAACGAAATTTTAGGTTGAACCCCTGTCAATGCCAATCTTTCACTTACTGTGATTTGAGCCAATTTATTTAACTTCTCTTGATCCAATTCTAACACAGGAACAGTTGTTGTACCAAAAAACTTTTTTGAACAGTTAGGATGATAATCGCCTTCATTTAGCACCTTATAGCAAAACAAACAATTAGCCATTCTCTTCCGCCTCCATCGGATATACAGAAACTGCACCTATAGTATCTCTACACAAGTTAATGAGTAATTCGAATCGATCTCTTGGATTCAATTTCCAATGTTTCCCTCCTATTTCTAAAAGCCATCCTTCTGGTATAAGACCATCAAAAAACGGGAACAGCACTTTACTCTCATAAGTTTGACTTGAAAGTGGAATCGTCAAACTAATTGGTTTTGGTTCTGTTGAATTTAGATATTCTTCGGTATAATGATAGATAAAGACTCCATCTCCTTCTGTGAGGTAACCCGCCAACTGATTTTGGTAATATATTTTTGCTTGACGTGCCATTAGTCTCTACTTTTATCTGTTACACCAACTTCCTTACCAAATAATGCTAATACATCGTTCACTTTATCCAAACGAAGCGTTTTTTTTCCTTGTTCCAAATCACGTACAAAGCGTAAACCTACCCCAGCATTTAATGCTAAATCCTCTTGTGTAAGCTTGAGTTCTTTCCTTTTTTGCTTAACAAACTGTTGTAACGAATTCATAATTATACCTTTTCTGATATAAATATAGATAAAATTTAATAATTATACTATTTCGGGTATAAAAAACGTGTTATTAAACAATTTACACCTTATAGGGTATAAAAAAAATAGAGGATTACTTAGATTCCTTTGGATCTATATAAATTAATCGTGCTAATTTATCCTTAAGCTCTTTTGAGGCGTCTTTTCTTTTCTTTCGAATTTTTTCAAGTACATTCTCTAAGGTCCATGCATCACCCCATTCTATATAATTAATTACATGCTCTAACCAATTCTTAGAAACATCCTTTTCAAAACTTTCGGACAAGTTGTATAAGATAAAATACACATTCTGTATATTGCCCTTTTTAATTTTCAATTTAATTTTAGAATGATGCCCTTGAAAAATATTAACAAATGAATTACGCTCAATATGCTCAAAGACATCATCAGCTAATTCTGTATAAATATTATCAAAGACGTTAGAATTAGGTAGAAGACTTCCATTCAAAATTAAATCTTCGTGCTCATTATTTACTCTGCTTAAGGGTTTTCTTATAAAAGAATCATTTTGTAAATCCTCGATATAAGACAATAGATCACTATGATTAGAAGCTATATACCTAGTATTATCATGAATAAATTTATATTGATCAGTATATAACTGATCTAATTTCTCTATTTCCCTATCTAAATTTGGTTTTAAAATTTTCTTTTCTTTCTCAACATTTATTTTAAAAATTTTATATTCTTCATCTGACAAGCCATAGAAAGCTGAATCAAGAGAGTCATCATAAGATTCATATTCTTGTCTTAATTTTGTAGTCCTTTTTATCTGCTCATGATATAACTTTTCCAAAAAATGTTTTTTTTGAATAAATATATCCTTAAAAAGACACTCATTTCTTTTAATATCATAGACATCAATCAATTTTAAAAGTTTCACCTTTCTAGATTTAAAAAGATGATTGAGGTTTGAATATACATCGTCTGAAGCTTCAATAATCTCCTTCATCATTGTAGCTTTCAAATCAATATTACTTAGAATTGATATCACCTTTTTTTGCACATCCACTATTTCGTCCCAAAATGGCGTATTCTTAGAATAAATTGATTCTGTAATTTTAACATATAAATCAACTGTATTTAGTACATCGTAGATTGATTTTGCCATTACTTACATTTTATTAAATATTTCCATTGCCTTAGAACGCATTGAGTCAACAGTATCGATATACGGTCGCATTGAATCATAGTCTGAATGGCCAGTCCATTTCATCATTATATGCACAGGTATCCCCATATATAAGCCGTTACATATAAAGCTCCTTCGGCCTATGTGTGATGTAAAATGAGAGCACATAGGCTTTACAGATTCCAATCGATCATTTCCTCTAAAGTAGACTTCTTTAACAGTATCATTAAATCCTATCAACTCACCTAATTCCTTCAAATAATCATTATACTTTTGATTTGATATTACAGGTAAAACCTTATTTTTTGGAAAACGTGTATATCTATATTTCTCAATAATTGCTCTAGTATGATCATTGAGCTCAACAATAATTTTATCATCTGTCTTCTTCGTTATGAATTCCAAAGAATCTGATTTCATGTCGTCCCAAGTCAGTGCGTATAAATCAGAATAACGCATTCCTGAAAAACAAGAAAAAATAAGCACATCTCTAACTCTTTCTAAATATTGTTTTTCAGAGGGTATTTGAAATCTTTTAATCCTATCAATATCATCTTTAGTTAAGAAAATCACCTTCTTACTTACCTTTTTAATTTTTGGAAAGTAAGACTTGTAATCATCATTTGAGATCAAACCTTTATTTACACCCCATTTCAAAAAGCGTTTTAAAAACTTCAAATGCTTTTCAAGTGTCGTATTTTTATATTTATGCTTAGTTACTAGATAATCTAAATATTTTTCAAGCTTTTTGTGATCGAAGCTATCTAATGAAATACGACGATCAAATTTTTCCAAATTATTACGCAAGGTTGTATACTTTTTAATTGTACTAATTGTCCAATTATCCTCTTTTGCGCATTCTCTTAAAAATTGATTGAAGGTTTCAAAGAAATTTATTTTGATGGTTTTATTTTCAACAATTGGAGTCTGAATCTTAATTTTTGCGTTTATATCCTCTTTAAGAACTGACAAAGACGGAATTTCTTCCTTTACCTCATATACTTTGAAGATATCTTGAATTATGCTTTCTATTTTAGTTAATGAAGCATTAATTTCACTTGCTGCTTGTTTTAATTTATTAGTTGTAGAAGGCTTCACTCTTTGCTTACCTTCATCCCATTTAATTAAATCCACACGATACCCAGTAAATAAATCAAGACGTTCACCAGCATATATGATACGAACTCGAATTGGCAGATTCTCTACTATTTCAAGACCATTCTTTTTTCTTTTTTCAAGACTGAATATTATGTTACGTTTGATAATCATTTTGGGTGTAAGTTCTAATCCACACCCAAATTTACACCCAATTTTTGTAAATACCTAAAAACACAAAAGAATATTTAAAAACAACAAATCACTAAATATCAATAATTTAAAAATGAAAATAAATACACAAGAATTCGCAAAAATACTTACAAAAAGAGCCTCCGACTCCACGAAATTAAAGCTCATCGAAAGATGGGCTTTTTTTGTGGGCAGAGGGGTTCGAACTTGTGATGGCCAGGGTTCGACCCGTAGGGGTTTCCAGGGTTGTGTGCGGGGTAAAGGGGCTGAAACAATCCCTCCGGATACACAAGTAAAATAATGATAATCAGCTTATTATAAAGACACACTAACAAGTTAATGACAAATATGTCTACTTACAAGCTGATTAAAACTTATGATGCAAATGGTGACATGCGCAAACAATGGTTTGTTCAATACCATTGTTTAATCCCTGAAGAACTTAGAAAACCAGAAGGAAAACTCTATGAAAGATTTAGAGTATTCAATTCTATTAATTCCATCCACAACAAAAAAGAAAGACAAAATCAATTAAATATTGTAAAGTCTGCAATTAGAGAATTATTAGAAGCTGGTTTCAAGCCATTCAAAAAATGCAGTTATTCTGAAAACTCGTTTCATGAAAAATATAATGTATGTAGATGCATTGATGAATATTTGGAGTTTAGTAAAAGCACTTTGAAAAAGAATACTTATGGACCATATGAAGATAGGTTGAATTTGTTAAAATATATTTAACAGAAAATGGAATGGCTCACAAAAGAATTGATCAATTGACTAAAGACAATATTTTTGAGTTTGTAATATTATTTAAAGCAAATAGATCTTGGACTAACAAAACTTACAACCATTATTTGCAAGCAATAAATACTTTTCTTCAACATTTCATAGATAATAAAACTGGATATATAGAGGATAATGTATTTTCTAAAATTAAAAGACTACGAGTTCAGAAAAAAGGGAACTTACCAATGTAACCAAATACATGTCATTTTAATATAAATATATTGTTTTAGACCATTAGTAAGTTCATAAGTATAGGTATTTAATCCATTATCACCAGTTTTAGAGAAATAATCTAAGTAAATAAGATTTATCATTTGAATATTTTCCCCTGTAAATACATATCCAAAACTTTTAAAATAAATGGTGAAAAAATAATAATCAATCCAATTAATTGAATCTTAAATTTACCAGCTTTTGTTGGTTCAAATTTATAGAATGGATGTAAGCCATTTTCTTTTGATATCATCATTTTTTTAAAAAACAAATAACTAAAAATTTCATAAAGGAGATAAATCAATAATATTGAAAATAATAATAAAGCAATTTTTGAGTGGTCATTAAAAGAAAAAATAAAATCTAAAAATGGATCTAGAAGTCTTGTAATGATCATTATTGAAAAAAGCAAAGAAAATGCACAAATTATTATCATACATAATGCGCCATGCCAAGGAACATTACTTTTATTTTTAGATTGAGCTAAAAAATACACGTAAAAGATTTTATATAAAAATATCATAAGAAATTACAATTTGTACGTCTTCAAACTAAATTAGACACATTAGGATGAAACCTTAAGGAGACTTTCGAGTTATAAATTTATTAATTT
>NZ_JBMOXB010000029.1:0-17984 GCF_049316305.1 Sphingobacterium sp. HJSM2_6 | reverse complement strand
TAACTCTTGGAATTTAATAATCTCTCTAACTTATCGATCATTTCTTTCTGTTGCTGTAACATCCTTTCATATAATTCTACCATTTTATCAATAGGATTGAAAGTTGGTTGGTAATTATACAAAGAATTACCTGTTGCATTGTCACTGTTATTTACTGTATTGGATATAAAGTTAACTGCTTGGTCAACATCGAAATTTTGGATTGCCTCGGCAGGTACCTTCAATATTTTAGCAACTTGATCCAATATATCCTCTTCTACTTTTTCCTTAGCTTCCAACTGTGACACTTTTTTCTGTGTCCAATCTTCGCCCAGCTCAAAAGCAAGAGCTTCCTGTTTCATGCCCAGCATCTCCCTAAACCTTTTGATATTTCTGCCTTCGTGAATATGTTGTGTCCTTTCCATAAATAGATATCAATTTAAAGGATATCTTTCGATTCTCCCATTTACGAATTTAAGAAATATTTCACGGATAACATATTCTCTTTATAGGATAATTTATGCTTCCATTAGAATTGAATAGGAAATCAAGATGTCAGAACTTTAGATTAGGTTATCAGAAACTCCAAACGGTTTGGCACTTTCTGAATCATTCAATATCTAAATTACAACATTATGGATTTTAATATATTGCAAATAGACGAAGAATTGTATAAGGTCATTCAAATTCTAACTACCAATTATAATATCGAGTGTATTTACTTGAGTGAATATCAAAAATCAAAAAATCAAAGGGATCTTATATTATTGGTTTCCAACAAGTATCTGAATTATATTGGCGAACTCACTCCAAAAATGGTTAACAGCATCAAGAATTATGAAAATTATCGGATCAAATGTTATGTTGCTTTCCAGGCTAAAGAGAAGATCAAAAGAGGAAGTCTTTTCCTTTTCAGGTCATGTCAACAGAATCGACTTGTATTTCAACGACAAGATTCTGCATTTTGCCCAATACCAGAAGATTTTGATGCTGCCAAATGCTTCGAAAAACACCGCCAATTCCAAGAAAGGGAATTTCAAAAGGTAATCGAGTTTAGGGATGGTTATTTTCATTTTAAAGCAAAGTCACAGTATTCCATGGCTGCATTTATGATCCATCAGGTTCTGGAACAGACCTACAGGAACTTAGAGATCATTCTGGTTGGAAAAGACAAGTTGAGCCATTCCATCAGATGCCATAACAGTACCATTTATGAAATTTACCCTTCGTATGATGCAATTTTTGACCCTGACAATAACGAGGATGAAAAGCTATTAAAAATTTTGGAAGATATCTACCGAGCCACCAGGTATGAGGATAATTTTAGCATCTCTTTGAAATCCCTTGAAAGGATTGAATTGAAGATGGAAGCTTTGAAAGAACTTTTTCAGAACATATGTATCAGGTTTACCACAGATTTCAGTGAGACTTATCTTTTGAAAAACGAATCGAAAGAAACAGTAATCTAAGGAGAGCAATGAAATGGAGTGGACAAATTTTCCTAAATCTCAATATTCTACTATCGTTAAAATTTAAGATTTACTATTAAACTAGGAGCATCCCCAAAAGGTTATGATCGAACCGTCGACAAATGAGAAGTAGGTAACGATTGCAAGTCAAATTTCAAATTCTAGCTTTACATTCTCTGAGGTTAGGGAGATGCTCGATTCCAATTATTTGCTGATTCAGACCTACTTTTTAAATATCAGAAACCATATCTAAATAACAAAAGCCATGAAAGTTTCCAAAAAAATTGATAAATCAATACATAAGCTCTATAGCAAATATGAGGAGATCAATGAACGTTATTCATCAAGACAGAAAAAAATTACGATCAATATTCACGCCCATATCCGATATTTATGCGCCATTCTTGATATTACCCCAGAACATATAGTTCAGGAATATCTAAATTCATTAGCCTATTCTCATAAACAGAATGCTACCAAAAAGCAAAGGAAGCTATCTAACCTTTTTTTCCTTTCGTGCAGAACAGACAAAAGCAATTATCATAAAAAAGAAATTAGGCAGATGCTGATGGAACTTGAGCAAACCCAAAAACAACAAGAAAGATCCTTCACCCTTAACATGGACATGAATGAAAATAATCTATACTTTGCTGGGCAAAATATATTCAACGAAAAATGGGTTCAATGGTGGTTTAAAAAACACAGAAACCAACAGAAAATTTCTGTCCTTGACAAAATTTAGCACTGAAAATAATGATGGTAAGTCAATTTTAGAACTTGGTTCCCCATCAATAATTATCAATATAGAACTTCTGCTCGTATGAGATTATTTACACTGATTAAATAGTAAAAATTAATGGAGTCACGATTGATGAAACTCAACATTTAAATTTCACGTCGAATCGATTTGATAAATAAAAAAACTAATTTAGAAAATATCTTTTTATTAAAAAAAGGGCTATAAAAGCCCTTCATCCCTAAAGGAAAGATACCCTTCCCGGCCAACGATTAGGTGATCGTGCAACTTGATATCCAAATAGCTTGCTGCATCATGGATCTTTTGAGTCAGCTTTTTGTCCTCGGTGCTTGGCTTGAGGTTTCCCGAAGGGTGATTGTGAAAGACGATAATCCCTGTAGCAGTCGCTTTCAGCGCCGTAACCATCAACAGCCTAATATCCACTACCGTTCCCGATATCCCGCCACTGGAAGCTTCGTAAACACCCATCACGCGGTTACCCGTATTCATCAGCAATACCCTGAACCGTTCAAAGAGTTCTAAACTCTCAAATTGCCAGCTATCCATGATCACGCTGTAGGCTTCACTGGAGGATGTCACCACGGGCATCTTTGAGCTGGAAATCCGGTTGCTGTAACTTAGCTGAACTTCTGCCACCTTGTACAGAAGATTTCTTTTTTTTCTGCTTTCCATAACGTTCTTTTTTTAGTTTCAAGAAATGATTATGGAGCCCGCACCGGACCTGACCGAGCTAGGGCAAGAAGCAACGAAATAAAAGATGGAGCTGTGCGATGGATATGTGTTTATGTCGGAATTTCTTGTCCCGCCCCGAAGGACAGTGTCCGAACTTTGATCCCTATCATGGATTGAATGAAAAAATAAATCTACGACCTGCCTAGCCGTTTCCCTTTGCGTTTTTTACGCCTTCTTGGTAGCGACCTTTCCATTCCCTCGGATGGCAGGCTTGTACCTGAAAGCAAATTGGCCACCAAGTCCAAAGCCTGAGATTTTCCAGCAAACAAATCCCGAAAGCTATCAGCTCTCCATTCATCCCTGCCTTTAGCAAACTGCAGAATCTGATCGATCTGCCTACGCTCTTGCAAATTGCCATTCTTTACCCTATTGGAAAACTGAAAAGTTTCCTGCAATCCTCGGTCATAGCTGAACAGTTTATCGAATAGAAGCTCGCCCGATTCCTTGAATGCCATTCGGTCGAACTGACCGAGCTTCTGAGAATGTGAATTGTTTTTTCCCCTGGAAGTATTCTGCGGACTCAGCTTGATCTTGTTTGTGATATCCTTCCTACTGACGATAATCTGAATGTGAAACTGATGACCTTCCTTCATCTCTCCGCGTTTCCTTTGACCACTGATCACCGCTTTGTCCTGATGTCCGTAATAGCGGTTCTTCTCCCATTTGGCAAACCACAACAGGTCAGCCTGACCATTTATCCCTTCACGATGAAAGTTCTTAGCGTAAGCATCCATCACCTTGATCGCAAACTCCTTGAGCTGAAGTTTGGCCTCCTGCTCACCAAAACGTTCCAATAGAAAAGCAATCTCCTTTTGGCTTGGACTGATGTTGATCAGATAGAACTTACCGTCATCTCTAGACAGCTTGGCGATATTGGAATCGATTGCAATCCTGACCTCATGTGGCAGTATGTCATTAGAACGTCCATTGAACCACCTTTCCGAATTAGAAAGATTTTCAAGCATCCTGCTCTCTTTTTCCAGATAGCTCACCAAAGCCCCACAGCTTCCCGTATTGTTTCCTGTTTCGGACTTGGAAATATGGATAAACATCACTAGAGCTTATGGATATCGGAGATAAGCTTCTTGTATAGTTCATCTTTCTTAGCAGAATTTAAACTCCAACCAATGGCATCCCTTACTTTCAGAAAGCGGTCAAACAACATGATGATGTTAGAAATTAATATGGCCTTATCTGTTTTGTTTTTAGAAATCCCTTTAGAAATATAGTTTACTTCCTGCAAGATGTTTTCAATTCTCTGCCTTTGATCAGTTAGTAACTGATCCTGTCCATGGAGTTTTTCATGGAATACATTAAGTAGCCTAAAATTTTCAGTATTGAGGTTCATGACTGGTATGAGCAGATCCTTTTCCTGCTGCTTGATAAAAGACAATATCCGATTGATTCCGAATGAAAGTTCTCGTTTCAGAATCTCATCACCGCTATCCGCTGGATCTTTCTTTGACCGATAAAAATAGTCGATCATCTGAACCAAAAACAGCTTCTTTGACCTTCCAAATTTCAACACTAAGGCACTCAGTTGATCATCAGATTTTTGAGGAAACCTGATTGATTTTTCCTTCCATTGCTCCATATCTTTCCCTTCCGATCTTTTTATGTTGGATAGACAAATTAGGAAACTTTATTCACCTAAAAACCATTTTAAAATCCAAATATCATGATTTAGATCAAAATGACCTATTTATTGAGATTGAGTATACATATGAGTATACCGAAATCAGCATTTAAAGACGTCTTACAAAATAAAAGTATCCCCGGAGGATACTTAAAAGCTCGATTGCAAAGCATGAAGGGCGAAAAAGTAGGGCTTGCCCAACTTCCGCTTGCTGAATTGACTCGTCCTAAAATAAGTTTACAATTGACTCGTCATGGAATATGTTTAAATATCCCAGTTAAAATTTCCTAAATAATTGATTTGACTGATTTCGATGATTAATTGAAATGGTAATCAATATTCATATTTGTTATATTATCTATTCTTCTAAATAATTCCATAAAAGGTCTAAAAATTTCAGGGTCATGAATTTTGACTATCTCGCTTGCAAAAGAGTTTTTATTACCAATAATTTCGTGAACACCATCTATAGCAGTGGTTTTCAATTTGTTATGCTTTTCAAGCAATTCGTTAGGGAAATAATGTTCAATTTCAAAAAAATTAAATACTTGTTTCTCTTGAAGATAATTTTCTCTATTTTCTATTATCGGTAAACAGATTGCGTAAATCTCATCACTTCTACATTTTCTCACAGTGTGATTTTCAATGTCCTCAAAGTTTTTTAATCTGCGAAATTCTTCTAATCCAGCATTATCTCTATCATAAATCCCAATCAATTTTTGATCGGAGTTCAATAATGGGGCCGCACTTTGTAAAGTTTTAGTAAGTTCTTTTGCGCCAGAATTCTCTTCACTCCCAGCAGGTTTTATTTCCCAATAAGGTAAATCACCTTTTGTTAATACCATGTAAGCGTGTTCAATTATTCTTGCATCAGTTTTGCCTTCAGTCAAAATCTGAAACTTTCTCTCAGACTTTATAGCATCATAACTTGTGAATCTTAAGCGACTCGCAGGAATCTCACTTAACTTTTTTAATGGAGCACTTAATTTATTGAAATCTTTTTTAATAGCTTTTTTAAGATCTTTATAATTGTCGGTTCTATTTAATTCAAGCGCTAGATCAGTTAACATCACTAAGTTAGGGTCGTGACAAAGATTAGATTTAAAAATTAATTTTTCAAGGTATTGTCCTTCATTTATTCTTTTTGAATTTAATGTAAGAGCGATTTTTAATGCTTTATAACCAATATTTGTTTCATCTTCTTTTAAATAATTTTGAAATAGGTCTATAAATGATAGGGTTAAAGGTTCTTTTAACGTTACGGAATTAAAGTTTTCGAAAAAATAGAACACATTCATTAAAAGCATTATTGGCAATTTATAGTTCTTAAATATTGCATCCTCATCTCCTGAAATTTTCATTAAAGCTTCATAGGCCTGAATATTTACATTTATTGCTGTGTCAACTCCTATTTTCCTTATTTTATTATCAGTTTGGTAAAGAGATTGCATTAAATATCCTAATCCCATAACTCCCATAAAAAAATCATTAACTTTTGATGCACTTTGAACTTTTGAGATAACTTTTAATAAAAATTCTGACATATCTCTAGATTTTCCAGCGTAAAAAAATGAAGAATTCTGCCAATTTATGTCGAAAAAATTCTCAATTATTAATTCTTCTTTATTCCTTTGATGTTTGAATATTTCAATAGCTCCATAATACTCCATAAACGAATCATGACTAAATTGGATATATTTCCCATCCTTTAACAACAAAATACCAGTATTATCAATTAAATAGGTCAAAACATCTTTTATTGATCCTTTTCGAATGGGAATAGTTTTGTCGGCATAATAATTTTGAAAATATTCAAAGAACTCCTCTTTCTCCATTGGTGTATGCTCAATTCTCTCTAAAAGAGCCAATCCATACAAAGATAAAATTCGTTCTCTAAATGAACTATCTATAAATTCTAATCGAGAAGATACTATAGCTTTACCTAATAATACTGCATTAAAGTTATCGTATATGTCCGTAATTGTCGCTGGAATTTCTAAATTATTCTCTTCATATAGAATTGAAATTAGAGAAAGTGTTAACGGGGTAATAGGTAATTTTTCTAAAATTCTGTTATCCCTAAGTGCATCCAATAAAGCGTCAGCTCTAGATGTTTCATGTTGAAAAAAGTTTGATACAAACCTTTTAATCTGATCATTATTAAATTTTTCAATTGAAAAATTATCTGCATTTTTCAAAATTGGATTAGAATACAATTTCTCATGATTCCTTGTAGCAATAATTATATTTACATCATTTTTAGAACTTAATTTTTCTAATTGTTTAAGGATTTTATCTTGATTTTTTTGTTCTAGTTCATCAATAGTGTCGATTAAGATTGTTATCTGATAATTTTCAAAGCATAATTGAATGTCAGAAAAAGCTAAAGCTAACTTGTTTTTAACTAAAGCATCAATATTATATTCTTCATCAAAAAGTTCTGTAACTGAAAGAAATATGGGAATATTCTTCTTGTTAGTCTGAGTCTTATTCAGATCTATCAAATATTCACCTATTTTTTTTAAAGTCGTTGTCTTACCTGTACCAGCAGACCCTGATAAAATAACAGTTTTATCATTTAAACATAATCTTTCTATGCTAACCTTTTTGCGAACTGGAGTATTAGTGTTTTTATCCTCGTAAAAGTGAAAATAATCTGGTTCTATAAAGATTTGAAGTAATTTATCATACTTCTCATTAAAGATTTGAAGTTTTTTCAATTCATTATCTCCAATCAAATTATTACTAAATATTTTCTCATAATTTAACAATTCAACATCATCATGTTTCCAGAAATCTGTAAAAAATTTATCTATTAATTCAATTAGATCATCTCTTCCAATATAATCAATTGTTAAAGTTTTTAAGGCTGTACTTAAATCGTTTTGAAAACCTTTTGATATTACGTTATTACTAAACACAAAAAAAGTCACTACTTTATTTTGATCACTATATAGTTTAATTTTATTAACATATTCTTCTGTATTTTCTGAAGAATTTAGCTTTTGATCTAAATAAATAAACGCATGTTTATGCTTTGATAAAGGACCAGAATAAGTTCCTACAATAACATCAGAGTCATGATTAATTGAAATATAACCAAGTTTACCAACTATAGTTATTAAGAGATCAAAAAGCTTACCTTTTGCCAGATTTTTGATAATATCTATTTTTCGATTATGTGGTTTTATATTACGTTCCATTTTACTTAAAATATAAATACCAAAAATAATATAATTTGATATATATAGCTGTCAAATGTATTATTAGTTTTCTTAAGTTGAATTAAGTCTAATATATTGGAGTAATTTAAAAATCTAAATCACTTAGAATTAGTAAAATTTAAGCTTTAAAAAGCTAAAAATAAAACCCTTAAAATTTTATATTTTTATTAAAAAATATTATTAAAACTCATCTTACAAGTTTTCTATATTTGATCAATACTGTCTTATTAAGCCTTTAAACAAAAATGATTTATACTAAAATGGAACTCTTGGATACCGATATTAGGAAGATCGCTTTAAGAAGATATTTACATAAATTTAAAAATCATCGAAATGAAATAAAAAAGCTGAAACTATTTGAACTAGAGTTCTTATTTAGTTCCATGAAAGCAATTGTCCAAATTTCAGATTCAGTAACAATTGAAGAGTTAGACTACTATAAAACAAAAAGTGATAATGAAAAATATGAACATTTTTCAAGAATGGGATTACTGATTCCAGCATTTGATTTATATTCAATCGAAGAAGCTTCCGAATTTGTATTTTATAGAATTGGGATGAATTACTTTTTTAATTACTTGTTTATTCCTCCAGTTTTAGGTCCTCATGGTTATTTGAGTTCAGAGCAAATTGATAAGGATAAATTGTATTTTGATTTATACTATCCAAAATGGGAAAATATATTAATTTCAAAAAAAGGACCCTATATGGCACATCTAAATCCAGAATTCAATCGAAAAGTAAAAATACTTTTGAAGTTAAAGAAAAGTGGATTGTTTGGAAATAACCACTTTAAGGTCAAATATAGAGAAATAGTTCTTGCTTGTTTTCATATATATTTTAAGGTTAAATTGTTTTTTGATGGAATGGCGAAATTGGAGCACTGTTTCGAGATAAAGAATATCAAATTTGTATTCGATGTATATTCTTATATTCATATATTATCACGTCACTATATGCCTTCAATAAATAGTTTTGATATAGAAAGAACTTACAATGAGGAATTGCCATTTATAGATATTGATTTTATGCCTTTATCGATTGAATCGATCTTGAAGAGATTTAGTAAATTTAAGAAAATTCAAATTACAGATGAGTTTATAATGTTTCGATTTAAAAATTCTCCTTACATACTTTGGTTTAAATCCCTATTTAATCAACGTCTATCCATCCAAACATTGCAAATTCGAACATTATATCGAATTGAAAACAAAAATGACTTAGCAAAAATGGATGCTTGCGATGAGGTACAAGAAGCTGAAGATTTGGTGTTTTTTATTTAACTTTCTTAAATACTGATTCCCAGCTATTTAAAATAAATTTTCAGTAACAATACATCAAAGAATGAAAAGGGAATTACGTCTATGTCAAGAGATTAAATAATCTTGTCAAAATTAAAGATTCTGTAATGATAAGACTCTTATGCCTTTTGAATAAGTACTACAGACTCTTTAAAAATTCAACCGCTTTTAGAGTTTGTCTCTCCTGAAATCGCTCAAGCTACGATGTTGTCATTATTTAGATTGCTTAAGTCTGAGCCTACGCTGTCAAAAATATCGCAAACAGTCTCCGTATAGTACATGCATATCGTTGAATCATGATAGCGCATTTCTCTTAAACTACCTTCGCTCAACTCATGGGACGGCGAGCGTGTATAAGTAGGTTTAAAATTCTCCCACCAATACACAGAATAAATAGTTATCACTGTAGGTTTCTGAGTGTAGAATCATTGTACTAATAATTACAATGAGAACAGACAAAAAATATTTAAATCAGTCATCAGAATTCTCTGCTTTAAGGAGTGAGGTTTCGGATTTGAGAGCTATGATGTATGTTATGCAACAGATAATGACAAACCAAAGTAAACTGACCTAAAACCTACACAAAACACTCACTAACAACATGTTATATTTAAATACAAGAAGTTGGAAGAAAAGAAAGAAGCTATGAAAGCAAGATTGATAATGAAGAATGTGAGGCAAAAATAACCTCGCATAACAAGGATTAAGCGAGGTACTATATTATATTTTACAATATTAAAGGCTATGCAAGAGTTAATGCTGTAACATACTTACTCTGCTTTCAAAGTTACATATTTCGTTATTTTTTAAGTGCTTTTGAAATACGAAAATATCGTTTATTAAGAGCATCCCTACCTCCTTCCATAACTTCACAAACTGCATTGCGAATGTGTTTGTCTTGCAATGCATTATTACCTGCAACAACTATTTGTCCATTGTTAAAATCCATATGAACCACATTATCAGAATTCGCATTGACTGCAATATTTGGATTGTGAGTTACTATAAGCAATTGTCTTTTTTGCTTTAGCTTTTTGAAACCGTCAACTACAAAATTTGATATTAGTTTTGTGTCCAAATCATCTTCAGGTTGGTCGATGATTAGTGGAATGTCGTTAAGTGCTAAAAGTAATCCTAACATTCCGGCTGTTCGTTCTCCAGCAGAGCCTGTTTGAATATCTTCCACGACTCCTTTCTTCCTAAACTTCAAAATAAGTTTGTCTTCCGGTACCCAAACTATTAAGCGGTCAATATCTTCTGGTGTATTTTGTTTGAGATAATCAAGCTGTTTTGCTAACCTTAAATCAATTCCTTTTTTATCAGCTTCAGTTGCTGAAAGAAATGCTACAACTTCAATATGTCGTTTTTCCCAACGGGTTGCTTCAGCGTCATTTATGATTCTTCCAATTAAGCCAGAGCAGCTTCCGTCATCTTCATTGTAAATATAAATGTCGTTTGCAAATTCACCTCCTGACTTTCTGATAAGTTCTCTAAAAGTAGTATTAGCATTTTCTGAATCTGCCATAGGATGCAATTCAATAATCAGAAACGGATTATTTGTGTTATCAATTGTTCTCCATCTTCCAATGATTTCGTTTCTTTTTTTTCTTAATTCCTTTTCATTGTCAATGATTGCAGCATAAAGGATTCCAAGAGTTGTATTTAAGTTTGCAAGTTCTGTTTTTTGGTTATCAATTAATACAAGTTTATCATTCAGTAATGCCCTTCTTTGGATTAATGTTTCATACGATTCAGTTCCTAACTCCTGTATACTTGCTGCAATAGCATCATAGTTTTGTTTGGCTACTTCAAATTGTGCAAACCAAGGCAGGGTATTGAATTGATTAACAAGATGTTGTTTGTATGGCGTAACAAGTGCAATTGCTTCTGCTATCTTTGCTTTCGCTGCTGATAATTCAGCATTTATTGTTTGAATAAATTGCAACGATTCATTAACTACAACATCATTTACTCCTTCAGGTATTTCAAAATTTGGAACTTCATGTTCTAATTCCTCTAATTGTGAAATAAACTGTGAAACAATTTCACTTGTATCAGTGAAAAATTTATTTGTTGCGGTGAGTTTATTGAAGTTGTTTAATGTGTCTCTATAATCCGAACTTTCAAACAATGCTATTTTATTGTTAACTGAACCAAGCTGAGCTCTTATGTTAGCTTCTTCTGATATGGCAAAATAAAGTTGCCTTCTTTTTGCTCTGTCTGAAAGCCACTTATTTACTAACCTTTCTTTTTCTTCTGCCCAAGCGTGCTTGTCGAACTGTGAATCAATTAACTCAATAAGTTTTGAAGGATTACCAGTTAATGCATAAAGTTCTTTCTGACTAAAAACCTGAATTGGGAAGAGGTCTTT
Organism: Sphingobacterium sp. HJSM2_6; assembly: GCF_049316305.1. Lineage (NCBI taxonomy): Bacteria > Pseudomonadati > Bacteroidota > Sphingobacteriia > Sphingobacteriales > Sphingobacteriaceae > Sphingobacterium > Sphingobacterium sp. HJSM2_6. The sequence goes on along the minus strand of NZ_JBMOXB010000029.1, from coordinate 6,515 downwards.
GATATTTGAAACGGTAGTTGATAATTTCCAAGTTCTTGTTGTTTCATCCCAATCTTGTAATGTATGAGTAGAATCTCTCCATGTTATTAAATGCAATTTACCGTCCTTAAAAATTTCAACTTGTATAGTTGTTACATTTCGCAACATCCCAGTTCCATCTTTCCTTCCTATTCCATTGAACTTATTAAACTCTATTTGAACTTCATTTGGCATTTCATCTATTCTTGCTAAAGCAATTCGCAAATAATTTACAATAGTTGATTTACCCGAACCTCTACCACCGATAACAGAAGTTAGCCATGGACTGAATTCTGTTTTTAACGGGGTTCCGTTTCCTGCTTTAAAACCATTTGTAACCGTTAGTGATCTTATGAAGTAACGATGTGAAATACTATTCGGATCATCAGTGATTTCATCTTTTCTAATTATTCCATCCTCTCTATCATGCAATGCAAGTTTCAATGCATCCAAAGATGGTTCCCCCATTTTAATCCAAGTATAATTTGTCCCTACTTGTTCAGCAACATGACTGTCAGTGCCAATCACTTCTGCTAATTTAAGTTTGGATTGATTGTAAAGCTCTGGTTTGGTCGCAGTTTTCTCTACTACCTCAATTGCAAGTAGCCCTTCCGTCTTGATTGTTTGTGTAAGAGTAAAACCTGTGAGTAAAAATAATCCACATGGTTTGTCCACATGTGCTGGTATTGCAACTGCACCTGCTTTATGGATTGCATTGATTACATCTTCAACGCTGTCGGGTGAAACTGCATCAGTATTTCCGAAATGTGCTGATGGAAATCTTACAGCACCTAATAGTGCTTGAATTTCTGCTGTTCCAGCACTAGGGTCAAACAATGCTAAAATATGAATGTTCCCTGAAGCAGAAATTTCAACTCCAGGGAACAGAAATAATTTTCTGTAGCCTGATGGCTTAGATTCAGCACTTTCCATTATAGTCAATGCAGTTTTCAAAGTGTCAATCCATTCCCCTGAGTTGTGGTCAGTTATTGCAACACAATCAATCCCTGCCTTCATATACATAAGCAACCAGGTCTCAGGTGTGATTGCCATGTGGTGAACATCACCCTTTCCAAAGTCATTTGACTTAGGGGTGTGGTTGTGGAAGTCAAACTTCCACCATTTTGCTCCATGTATTATGTTATTCATTTCTAATAATGTGATTTCGTCTTTTAGGCTTGCAGGTAATGATTCCAATATTTGGTGAGTAGGTAATATACGTCAAGTAACTTAGGTCATTGAGCCATTTCTTACAAGAAGCATAAATGATTCTTTTTAACAGTTGGTTATACACACCTAATATACAAAAAGTTTAGCCAATCTATCTCTAACTCTATTTTCTTAGTTCAACATCAAAAATATTTTGCAATCTTGCAAATTAGTTATTCCGAATCAATTGAATTCTTGTAACACTAACCTCTTTAATACTATCGTCAAAAACACATTGAGTCAAGCGTAACATCTCATTTCGTCTTTATTTGAATCGTAGATACATTTAAGTTTTAAACAGAGAAATATAAAATTTAATTATCAGTCGATAACATATAGAAATAAGAATAAACAATCCTATCAAAACTCTGTAAAAATCCGTATAATTAACTAAAATTTATTAAAAATTAATGAGAGAAAAGTACCTATAAATTTAAAAAAGCAACTCTTTACAGTTGCACTTTTACCAGGAGAGAAAAATGGATTCGAACCTCTCTATTTCTAATGTAACCCTATATGAATAATAATATTTTTGAATTAAAAGATTTTTAAAAAGGGTCTTTATAAATCTTAAAAAGTTCAGAATTTTATTAAATTTGAAATATAAGTTCTTACATATTAAAAACTACTGCCTTAACTGGTGCCTTTAGAAAATAAGAATAATTAACAATCTGAAAATAAGGTTGATAATTCAAAAAATATTATCCCAGCGGGATCACAGAGAAAAGCAACTTCAAAAGAGTTGCTTTTTTGTTTTATATGGCTGGGATAAGAACCCGGGTTCGATTCACTGAAGGCTCAAGGTAAGCGTGCGGGAATAGTGTGGCTGAGGTAATATGTAGTGAAGCTTATCTATCCCTAATACCACAATGCCCTTAACTAGATCTTTGATGAAAGTAAAAAAAACTAAATTATGATTATTTTAACGTTCCGGCTTAATGGCTGTCAATGGGAAATTATTGAAACATTTTCTTAATGATTTCAAGGTTTCGTAAGAATTATTTGAGAACCTCAATTATTGAAATAAGAGTTGATTTAAATAGGTTCAATATTAAAGAAGTTTATCGAAATACAAACTATAACATCAGTTTTTTCTCTTTTAGAATAGTCATTCTAAATGTGCGGAATTCAGTCATATATAATATGATTAATTATGATGTTAAGAAAATACAATGAAAATTATAACACTAATTTATCTTTTAAAGAATAATATAGGTGTTTTATTAAAGAAAGTTGAGATGGAGAAACCTATTGAGTTGGGTGATTTATTAGTTATTTGGGTAGATCGATCCATAAAATAAACGATTAAAGATGGTTTAGTTTTTTTTATACCAATAATAATATCTTCACTTAAACTTCTTGACTGACTTCGCTGAATATATTTTATTTTAATTGAAAGACCAGTTTTTTTTAACAATCTTCCTTCTAACGTATTTGCCTTAAGCAGAATATTAGATGGAAAAAAAATATGTAATAACATTATTTTAATATTTTGCATTCCCACAAAACTTGCTATTTTTTTAATTTCTTTTTGATAATTAGTCATATTTGAAGCGAAACAAATGCTATCAATTTTTTTTAGTTTATAAGAAATTGGAACACTAAATACTGGGATTTTTGATTTAGCAATCAAAATATTTGAAATCATTTTAATTGAGCTGTGTTTTGCATTTACTTGATTACTGACAAACATATAAGTACATTTATGTCTTACCACACAATTTAAAATAGCATTTACACTATTTGAATTCATTTGGAGATCTATTTCACAATTTACATGCGGCCCATCAATTGTATTAAAAATTTGATTTAATAGATTATTTAGTTTAGTCAATAAAAATTCTTTTCTTGCATTATGGTATTTATCAAATCTTTGAGGGCGCCAATTTTTTGGTTTTGATAGTGAATATACATGCGTAATAACCAATGTAGCCTTTTCTATTTGGGAGATTTTATAAGCAAAATAAATAGCTGAAATAGAACTAACTGAAAGATCTGTAACAACTAATAATTTTTTCATGATTATCACTTTTCTTCAAAATTACCCTAAGTAGTAATTAAAGTAAATGATAGTAATCAGTTAAAATACTGATTATTAGCGTGAATTTAACTTTACATTTTTTGAGCTAATTTTTAAAATTGACACTCTAAACGCTAAGCTGTAGGAAATTAATGTTGTAATCGGTATTAAATTTTTAAAACTAAACTTCATTGAATATACTGGCAAGCTGACCCTAAAAATTGAATTTATCGCTTCTAATCATATTCCATTTTGGCTGATATTGACCCATAAACACATTTTCTGATTCTTACGCTGAAGCATATTGCCCCCTTTGCAAGTAGTTTTGATACTTAGTGACCAAACAATTTGGATTACTGATGCATGGAAAACCAAATCAAATGAGTCAGATAAAACAATTAACTAGATTGGACCAACGCAGTTGTGAAATAAAAGTAATTGCAGGATGTATCCCTTGCAAAAGATGGCTACCGATTTTTTAAAGTTGCATTCTCTAATTCTACTTTTCTTAAACTCTTCTCAAATTATCTTATATCTTGTTCTTCAATAATTAACTTGTCATTATTAGGAAATAGAGTAACTTCATCATATTGCGGATCCATACGCCATTTACTTAATTTACTAGCAACTGGTGAACACCTCAAAAAAGGTAATCCGAAACTCATGAGCAGTGCTACAAGTTGCGGAAAGAGTTTTTTTTCTTCTGCTTGTAGCCATCAAGTCTGTGCCCAGGCTTATTAAGTCATGTACTTTAAAACTACTTTTAAAGCCTAAAATGGCTCATCAAGACTCGATCTGATGGAAATAATTGAAGATAGGCAGGCTAAAGCTTTGATGTTAATAGTTAGCTCATTACCCATTGGTATGACGTAATTGGTGAAAATACACTTGTAGACGCAATATTCGATAGACTAATTTATGTATCATATAGAATTGAGTTACAAGGTGAAAGTCTACGAAAAAAGAAGTAAAATTGTGATGTTATCGGTTGGACTATTATACTAGCTCGATAGCGGGTCAATATGTTGAGCGGAGGCGTAAACATTAACATTATATCCATTACTGCTCTGGTTTAATGTAAATGTATTTAGTAGTGATGTATGAAATTTTGAAAAGGAAAGTTATGTGCTATATAATTTTGATTAACTTTTAATATTCAATAAGCCATTATAATCAAGTATTTGAATTTGGCTTCCATTTCTTTCTATTAATCCTTTTTCTTTAAAATCAGTAAGGATTCTACTAACCGTTTCGTTAGCGATACCAGCCAAACCAGCAAGCTCATCTCTGGAAATATCTATATCATCAATTGGTACAGATGTCTTGCTCAACTTAATTAAGACTTGAGCTAGTTTTTTTCTAACTGAATTATAAGCAAGCTCAACTAATTGTTCATCCTTTTCTTGTAAAAAATTGGATAATAATATCATAAAATATTTATTTAGTTGTACATGTTTGTTTAATAATTCAGAAATGTCAGACTTTAATAAAAAATAAACGGAGGTATTTTTTACAGCTTCGGCACTTTCAGTCAATGGTTCTTCAAGAAATAAAGTACCTACTCCAATAAAACTTTTTGAAGTATATAAGCCTGTAATTAGCTGTCGCCCATCATTTGTTAGTTTATATGTTTTTATTGAACCTTCCACTAAAAGATAAATCCATTGCGAATAATCACTTTCATAGAATAAAGTTTGTTTTTTTTTTAAATGTCTTATTTTGCTTTTGGAAATAAGTTCAAAAAGTTCCTCAAATCCCTTATCAAAATTTGAAGTAATATTGTAAGACTCATTAATAGGTAACGATTTCCATTTTTGATTTTTAGCTTTGTTAATTCTAGCTTCTACTGATCTGATAAGTTGATTACTTTGAAATGGTTTGGTTATAAAATCATCCGCACCGAGTTCTAATCCTTTTTTTACAACTTCATTTGATGATGTTGAATTCAAAAAGACAAAAGGAATTGAAGATGTTAATGGATTATTCAATAGTATGGATAAAACTTCGAATCCGTGTAAGTCTGGTATAGAAATATTGCATAATATTAGGCTAGGAAGAATATTCATTGCTAGTTCAATTCCTTTTTGGCTATTATGAGTACTTATAACATTATAACCAGATAATTTTAGTATATCAGAGTACTTATTGAGTAGTGTTTCGTCACTCTCAATAATTAAAATATTTCTCATAGTGTGATTTCAGTTTAATAATAGTATATGAATATACTAATAAATTGAAATAAAATTATTCAAAAAAATAATAAAAATTTTAAAAAGATTTAATATTATAAATATTTTAAATTAATTTCTCTTTATTAATTGTCTCGTCCTAAAAAACCTTACAAATTTTATCATTAGTCTCAAAAGAATGTTACAACAGGTCTAATAAGGGGAAGTCTTCCGAAAAATTTTAGAAGATAGATTATTGAAAAATAAAAGAACTAAATATTTAAATTAAAATAAAAATGAATTCTGAAACATCAGTTTAGATATTTTACTACCGATTTTCATCAATTTTAAAAATAGTAAAACAACTTAAATACCATAATTTAATAGGCTAAACCACAATAAAAACGATAATTCAAATAAATTATTAACATCTCGAAACAAATAAAGTATATTAAATGAATTGTCCGTAATCATCTAAAACCTTGACCACCGTCATTTACACGCATAAAATTTTCAACGAAATTCAAATAAAATTATTAACCAATTAATACCTATAGAACTATGAATGGAAATTTAACCGAAATTGATAACCATGAAAATGATTTAAATGGCAACATAAATCATAAAATATCAAAATCAAAAAATCATGCAGGGCAAGTATTAGAGTCTATTATTAGAAAGAAAGGGCATAATATTAGTGAACTTGCAAGGCATATGAAAATTAGTAGATGTACTATTTATAATTGGTTTGAGCTTGAACTTATATCTTATGATATTTTAGTTAAAATCGGCTCCTACATTAATTATGATTTTTCATCTGATTTTCCTGATGTATTTAGTGGCAATAATAATGTGAAATTTGAACCAAATAAATTTACAGAACCAGAAAATGTCGATTATTGGATAAAAAAGTATATTATACTCCTTGAGAAATATAATGAATGTTTATTAAGTAAAAATTATAATCAGGAATATATAAATCAATAAATATTCCAGGTGTTAAATCCCTTAATGAACTATGGGTGTACGTCTTCAAACTAAATTAGACACATTAGGATGAAACCTTAAGGAGACTTTCGAGTTATAAATTTATTAATTTT
>NZ_JBMOXB010000028.1:0-18543 GCF_049316305.1 Sphingobacterium sp. HJSM2_6 | reverse complement strand
TAAATCTAACGTTTTTGATGAAAACACTCCTTAAGTTTTTAAAATATCGTGTCCACTTTTTGCTGACGATTTACAAAAGTTAGAAATGGACATGAGCGAAGTCGTATTGAAAAAGGAACTAAAGCTGACCTAGAAAGATTTTTAGCCATTGCGAAAAATAAAAAGCCAATGAATTTTGAGATTTTCATAGTACAACCAAGTTTATCAAAACAAAATACTTCTGAGCCTATAATGACTTTGCTAGGTGTAACAGCAAATTACCTTAAAGAAGTAGCTGATATTGATTTAAAAGTTATTGTAAATGAATAACTCACTTAATTACAGTCGTCGTTGTTAAGTCGCCTGGCAATGTTGGAGGGGTAAAATAACATCTAGACTACTATTAACCAAAAAACATTATAAATTATGAAATATAAATACCAACTTATTTTAATTGGTGAAAATGAAGAATTCTTTAAAGCTTTAGAAATTGAGTTAAAGAAGGGTTTTGATGAGTTAAAAATTATATCTGATGCCTTAAAAGTTATCAGAGAACAGGATGTTGACAATGAATATTCTGGTGGTCAACCTGCATTTTTAATTTATGCTGGACATAAAAATAATATTACTAAACGTCAAATTGAATTAATAAAAGAACAAAAAGAACAAGCAAATATAATATTACCAGTTTTTGATAAGAATTTCAATGAAGAAATGCCTGAAATCTTATCTAATCAAAATGGAGTGTCATACAATGGAAATCTGATCAAAATTAAGAATATTGTTCTTGAGGGTTTTGAGCTATTAAGAAAAAATAGGAAGTTATTTATTTCATATAAACGTGCTGAATCAAGTAATATAGCAATACAATTATATGAGTTTTTAGAAAGAAATAATTTTGATGTTTTTATTGATACTCATTCTATCGATAAAGGTGATGAATTTCAAGAAGAATTATGGCATCGTATGACTGATTGTGATTTGATTTTAATGCTAAATACTAAAGAATTTCTGAAAAGTGATTGGTGTAAACAAGAATTAGATAAAGCTCATTTAAAAAGAATTGGAATTGTTCATCTATTATGGCCAGATTGTGATTTCGAAGATTTTTCACATTTAGGTTATTCAAAAAAATTAAATGCTAAAGATTTTGATAAACCTCTATTTTCAGACCTTACTAAAGGTAGATTGAAAGAAAGTGTATTATCTGAGATACTTAATCTTGTTGAAAGTTCTAGAGCTAGAAATTTAGCATCAAGACAAGATTGGTTAATTACTGATTTTACACAAGCTGCTAACGATAATAATGTAGAGGTTAATCTTCAACATAGCAGATATATCACACAAAAGTTAGATAATGGAAAATTGAAGGTGTTTATTCCTACAGTAGGAATTCCTCAATCTATAAATTGTCACAATTCACAAAAGCTTATTAAGCAAATAGAGGAAAAGGAGATAGAGTCAATTACTTTGATTTTTGATGAATTATCAATTCGTAATTATTGGTTAGAACATTTAGATTGGTTAAATGAATATTTAGAAATAAAAACCTTAAAAAAATCACAGTTTAATACAGCATTCTCAAAATAATATAAGTTATGAAAAATATATTTTTATCAGCAAGTATTCCTTTGCCAGAAAGACACCCAAAATATTATGATACGGCAGATATTATTGCAATTAGAGATGCTGTTATTGCTTTAGCAAGTATTGTTATTGATAAACATAGAATCATTTGGGGAGGTCATCCTTCAATAACTCCATTAATAAATTTTGTCATTGAAAGAACTGTACAATATAGATTAGAGATATCTATAAATGAGATGTCTTCAGAAGAACAAAAAGAGTATTTATTTCAAGCAATAAAAACAGAAATTCAAAAACATGTGATGATTTATCAATCAGAGTTTTTTAGAGATAAGTTCCCAGAAGATAATGAGAAATTTGAAAACATATTCTTTACTGAGAATAAAGGAGATATGCCAAGCAGTCTTATCGAAATGAGAAATGAAATGTTTACAAAAAATAAATTTTCTGCTGCTGTTTTTATTGGAGGAATGAATGGGGTTGAAGATGAATACAATATTTTTAAAAAATTACATCCTCATGCACTAATATTACCAATTGCAAGTACTGGTGCAGCATCAAAAATCGTTTTTGATAATCTAGCACCAGATGATGAAGCTAAACATGAAAGATTTTTAAAAGACTACGGTTACATGTCTCTATTTCAAAAATATTTAATTGATAGAATTTAAGGAGATGGCTAAAAAAACATTTATATCATATAAATATGATGAAGCACAAGAGTTGAGAAATAAAATTCTTCAAAAATTGGGTGAAGACGCAAAGTACTATCAAGGTGAAACTTCGGATAGTCCAGATTTATCTGATGCTTCTACAGAAAAGATTAAAGAATATCTAAAAGATATGATTTTTAGTACATCTGTTACTATACTAATTATTTCTCCACGAATGACTCAAAGTAAATGGATTGATTGGGAAATTGAATATGCTTTGCATGAATATAAAAGAGGTTATATAACTTCTCGTTCAAATGGAATCGTAGGTGTAATTATGAAAGTTAATGGCTCTTATGATTGGTTAAAAATCCATGGATATAATATACACGGTACATCAACAGTAAAATATAGACATGAATACTTGTATCCAATTGTTTACTTAAATAGATATAATTCTAATCCAGAAATTAAACATTGTTCTGAATGTGATACATATGATTTTATGAATGGTTCCTACATTACATTAGTGGATGAAGACGAGTTTTTGAATTATCCGAATTATTATATTGACAATGCTTTTGATAAGAGTAAACAATTTTCAAATTATAAATTAAAGAAAGAAAGGTAGTATGAGTTTTATATCAGATTCTCAGCTAAGATCGTATAGGAAATCCGTACAGTTATCATATAAGACTTTAAATGAATCTTTAAGAGAATTTAAAGCAGAGTCCAAATATTTTAAAACAAAAATTTTTCTTTCACATAAACATGATGAATTAGAGCATTTAGAGGGAGCAATTTCATTTCTTAAAAACCATGGTGTAGAGGTCTATGTAGATTGGTTGGATGATGGAATGCCAAAAACCACATCTGGAGTTACAGCAGTTAGGATTAAAGAAAAGATTAAAGAAAATGATAAATTCATTTTTTTAGCAACAGAAGCTGCAATTAACTCTAAATGGTGTAATTGGGAGTTGGGATTAGGAGATGCAGCTAAATACATTAATAATATCGCTATTCTTCCAATTAGAAAAGATAATATTGAATTTTCAGGTTCTGAATATCTTCAGATATATCCATATATCGTTCATTATGATGATTATAAGTATGAATTAGATGGTGATCTTTTTGGGTATTGGAAACCAGGTACATATGTGGTTTTTCCTAAGTCTAAAGGTAACGAAAGAGTAATTTCTTTGTCAGATTGGCTAAAATCTTAATAAAAATATGAAATACACCGAAGAACAATTAGAACAAGCCTTTAGCAGTCTGCTGGAAACAGAAGGCTATCCGTATATACATGGTAAAGATGTAGTACGATCTTCGAATCAAGAGGTGTTATTGAAAGATGATTTACGTAGTTTCTTAGTAAAGCGTTATGAAGATTTAGAAGAGATTGAGTTGGAAAGCTTAAATATTAAAAAAATCCTTGATGAAGAACCTAAGGGGGGGGGGAGTCAGTATCTAAGGTGAAGGGTTATTATATTTGCATGAGCATGCTCATGCAAATATAATAACCCTTGTGTTCTCTTCCTATTTTACTAATTACAATTATATCTTTGTCACAAATTTTTACTAAATTTGTGACAAAGATATAATTATAAACATGACGGAATCATCTAAAAATCAAATACAAACAAAGATTTCTAAATCTTCATTTGGCGAAATATTTTTTTTGGATGATTTTGTTAAATATGGGTCTTCGGAAAATATTCGTAAAGTACTTTCTCGTTTAGAAGAAGAGGGTATTGTTATTCGGTTGGCGCAGGGTATTTACCTAAAGCCTAAGAAAGATCCATTGCTAGGCGTTATTTATCCTACAACAGAAGAGGTAGCTAAACAAATTGCGCAACGAGATAGGGCTCGAATTGCACCTACAGGTGTTATGGCGTTGTTCTTATTGGGATTGACAACACAGATTCCATTAAAAGCTGTTTATCTAACGGATGGCTCTCAGCGTGAGATTAAAATAGGCAAGCGTAGTATAAAATTCAAAAAGACAGTGCCTCGTAGTTTTGCTATAAAGGATAGTTTGTTACATTTAATAGTGCAGGCATTTAAAGAAGTGGGACAAGAAGGTGTTACAGAAGATTTTTTAGAGAAAATCACTTCCTCTATTCGTCGTCTAGAATCAAAAGTTGTTGATACGCAATTGCGATTCACACCTGTTTGGATACAAAAAATAATAGCTAACCTCTATAAAACCAATACGAATGTGGATTGATCTAACACAAGAGCAAAAAATACAAATTCTTCAACAAACAGGTGAAGCGAGAGGGCTACCTGCTTTTGTAGTAGAGAAGGATTGGTGGGTATGTATTATATTAAGGGCTATCTTTCAATCTCAATATGCAGATTCGATTATTTTTAAAGGAGGGACATCATTAAGCAAAGCTTATGGATTGATAGAACGATTCTCAGAAGACATAGATTTGATTATAGATCGACATTTGTTAGGATTTGACGAGTTAGTATCCAAATCAGCTATTAAGCGATTGAGAAAGGCTTCTGGTGGGTTTATTATTAATGAGTTTAGAGAAGAGCTAATTGTTCAACTTGATAAGTTAGGTGTTTCAAGAGATCTCTATGACATAAGGTATAATGAACATGTAGATGATACTAGCGATCCGAATACTTTAGAGATTTATTACAGTTCAGTTGTGCCTGTATCAGGTCATTATATTCAACAACGTGTGTTGCTTGAAATGGGGGCAAGATCGCTTACCGAACCTATTGAACAAAAACCTATTGTATCTTTCATTGATGAAGCATATCCAACGACTTCTTTTGCACAACAAGTCTTTGATGTAAAAGTTGTATTACCAATACGAACGTTTATAGAGAAAGTGTTGCTTTTGCATGAAGAATTTTCTAAACCGATTGACAGAATAAGAGTAGATCGTCTTACGCGACATTTCTATGATTTGGACAAAATGATGATAGCAGGTTATGGAGAACAAGCTATTGCAGATGACGAGCTTTTTAACATGATTGTAGATCATCGAAAAACGGTTAATCCACTTAGAGGATTAGATTATTCGAATCACAAAAAAGGAAAACTCAGCATATTGCCACCGACAGAGATAGTGGATAAATGGGAGGCTGATTATAAAACTATGCAGGAGAATATGATCGTTGGAGAAAGTTTATCTTGGGACAAACTTCTGGCACGCATTAAAGATATTGAAACTTTATTAAATGCGAATAAAGAAGAATAAACCATATGTCATGTAAAACCTAAAAATTAACTTGAAAAAGTTATTATGAAATACACCGAATACCAATTAGAACAAGCTTTTATCAGCCTTCTGGAAACAGAAGGTTATCAATATATAGATGGTAAGCAGTTACAGCGTACTTCGAATCAAGAAGTCTTGCTCAAAGAAGATTTACGTGCTTTTTTGATTAAACGTTATCCTGATTTGGAAGAAATCGAGTTGGAAAGTTTAATCAATGAATTGGCTTATCAGTCAGCTTCCAACTTGTACGAATCCAACAAGCGTATCTGTAAGCTATTGTCCGATGGATTGATTTTCAAGCGCAATAATCCAGCAAAGAAAGATTTGCATATTCGCTATATAGACGTCGATTCGGTCAAGCTTAATAGCTTTAAGATTATCAATCAATTGGAAATACAAGGTACAGAGTTGCGTATTCCTGATTTGATCTTGTACATCAATGGTATTCCTATTGTAGTATTTGAATTTAAGACTGCCATAGAAGAGGAAATCACCATACATGATGCCTATAAGCAACTGACAACACGCTATAGACGTGATATTCCTGAATTGTTGAAGTACAATGTATTTTGTATCATCTCAGATGGGGTGAATAATAAAGCCGGGACGGTATTTTCTCCATATGAGTTTTATTATGGTTGGAATAAAATTACAGGAGAAGAGAAAAAAGCGTTATCAGGTATAGAGACAACGACATCCATCGTGCATGGAATGTTGAATCAATCTCGCTTGATCGATATCATTCATCACTTTGTCTTATTTCCAGATACATCGAAATACGAGCTGAAGGTATTGAGTCGCTATCCGCAATACTATGCAGCCAATAAACTGTACCAAAATATCAAAGCCCACCGTAAACCTGAGGGTGATGGAAAGGGCGGTACTTACTTTGGAGCTACAGGATGCGGAAAGAGTTATACGATGTTGTACTTGTCGCGCTTACTGATGCGTTCTACCGATTTTGCAAGCCCTACGATTATTATCATTTCTGATCGTACCGATTTAGACGATCAGTTATCGAAAGACTTTACCAATGCTAAAGATTTTATTGGGGATGAAAATATCATCAATATAGAATCGAGAGCCGATTTACGAGCGCGTTTGCGTGGTAGAGAAAGTGGTGGCGTGTTCTTAACTACGGTTCAGAAATTTGCAGAGGATGAAGAAATTTTATCTGATCGTAATAATATCATCTGTATTTCGGATGAAGCTCATCGTTCGCAAGTGAATTTGGATTTGAAAGTAAAAGTAGACGAAGAAAAGGGCGTTACTAAATCTTACGGATTTGCGAAATATCTACATAATTCTTTACCTAATGCTACCTATGTAGGTTTTACAGGAACACCTATAGACAAGACCTTAGAGGTATTTGGTGATGTGGTAGATCAGTATACGATGTTTGAATCGGTAAATGATGAAATCACGGTTCGTCTAGTGTATGAAGGTCGTGCAGCTAAAGTCAATTTGGACTATAATAAGGTGCAGGAAATCGAAACCTACTACGAGAATGCCATGCAAGAAGGCGCTTCGGAGTACCATGTAGAAGCGAGCCAAAAGGCAATCGCGAATATGGAGGTGGTCTTGGGTGATTCGGATCGTATCAAGGCGATAGCAGCAGATTTTGTGGCGCATTACGAGAATCGTATAACCGAGAAAGCAACTGTTGCGGGAAAGACAATGTTTGTCTGTTCTTCGCGTACTATAGCTTATAAATTGTATCAGGAGATATTAGCTTTGCGACCTGAATGGGGGCAAGTGCAATTGGCAGATGATTTGACCGAAAAAGAACAGAAAGAGATAAAACCGATAGAACGTGTCAAAATGATCATGACACGTAATAAGGATGATGACAAAGATCTTTGGGATATATTAGGTAATAAGGATGAGCGCAAAGAATTAGATCGTCAATTTAAACAGTTGAAGTCTAATTTTAAGATTGCCATCGTAGTCGATATGTGGTTGACAGGATTTGATGTGCCATTCTTAGATACAATCTACATCGATAAACCTTTGCAAACGCACAATTTGATTCAGACAATCTCTCGTGTGAATCGTAAATATCAGGGCAAGGATAGAGGTTTGGTCGTAGATTATATTGGCATCAAGAAGAACTTAAACAAAGCCTTAGGGATGTTTAATAATCAAACTGCTGATGATGATTTTGAGGATATCGCACAGGCAGAAATCATCGTACGCGATCAGTTGGATTTGTTGCATCAGTTTTTTCACAATTTTGATTCTTCGGCTTATTTTGAAGGCCTACCTGTAGAACGATTGCAGTGTCTAAATAAGGCTTCTGAGTTGGTCTTGTTAACCGAGGAATCGGAAAAATTCTTTGTTAATGTGACCAAGAAACTGAAGTCAGCATATAACTTGGTAAGTGGTTCGGAGTTGTTTTCAGCAAAAGAAGTGGATGAGATACATTTCTATTTTGCGATCAAATCCATCGTGGTTAAGCTAACCAAAGGTGAAGCACCCGATACGGCGCAGATGAATGCTAAGGTAGCTAAATTGGTAGAGGAAGCGATTATCTCAGAAGGTGTAGAAGAGATATTTAAACTCGATGATAATAAAGCGAATGCAATAGATTTATTCAATGATAAGTTTATTGAAAAAATATCAAACTTAGAACTACCTAATACTAAAATCAAAATATTAGAACGCTTGTTGAAACAGACGATCAATGACTTCAAAAAGGTGAACAAAGTAAAAGGAATTGATTTTTCGGAGCGCCTACAAGCAATCATTAACCGTTATAACGAACGTTCGGAGCGTGATATCTTGGATTATGATGGTATCCAGACCGACACAGCCGAGCAGATGTTAGACTTGATCATGAAACTTCGTGCAGAGATGGCTTCTTTTGAAGATCTTGGTATTGATTACGAAGAAAAGGCTTTCTACGATATCTTGGATATGATCTGTAAGCAGTATGGCTTTGAGTTTGACAAGGATAAGATGCTGGAACTGGCTCGTGAGATAAAACAAATCGTCGATAATACAGCTAAATATCCCGATTGGTCAGAGCGTGATGATATCAAAGCGCAGCTCAAAATGGATATCATTGTCAAATTGCACCAATATGGCTATCCGCCAATTACGCAGGATGACGTGTACAAGAATGTATTAGAACAAGCTGAGAACTTTAAAAAGAATAGGTAGAAGATGCAATTATGGAAACTGGGATGTAGATGGTCATCCAATTCACCATTATTTTATGATTACTTGAAAGAAAAATCAATAGTAATTGGGGTTGATAACAAAAAATATAAAATAGATGATTGGTTGCTAATAACCGATGGAATGAAGGTTTTGGCACTTGCAAAAGTCTTAAATTATGGAGTGTCGGTTATTCACCTAAACGATTATGAAGATGACTTCAAAAGCTTAGAAATTCCTTTTGATAATTTTTTAATCGTATATAAAGCTCAAATAATTGAATTAATGCCTAGCGATCAATTTAGATATAATCTTCAAAAGGGCATAGTAAGAGTTCAAAAACAAGAAATCATCGATATATTTTTTAATATTAAAAATAAATATGATTTAAATAAAACTAATTCTAGAATGGAAATAATCAATCTTCTAAAATATAAGAAACAAATTATACTTCAAGGTCCTCCAGGAACAGGCAAAACTAGAGAAGCAAAATTGATAGCTGAAAAGTTAATTGGAGGAGTAGGTAAATTAGAAGAGATTCCTGAATCAATTGATTCTAATATAATTAAAGAATATTGCATTGAAGGAACTGAAATATTGAGTGCTAGAGATGGAATAAAATATAAAATTGGTAAGAATACAGCTTTAGGTATTGAAGTAATAGCAACAAGTGGTAAACCTTATGTGCCGAAGTTTACTGAAATAATTGAAAGCTACCAAAAGAAAGTTTGGGAGAATGAAGGTAATTTGAAAGGAGGCAATGATTCATATAGTGCTGCATTAGCTAAATGCATTTACAAAATTTTTGAAGAAAGATATAATAGTAATCTAGATGATCAATTAAAATTAATTCAATTTCACCCCAGCTATACCTATGAAGATTTTGTCAGAGGAATAGTTGCAAAACCTAATCAAGATGGAGATGGTATTGTTTATGAGGCTGAAAATAAAATTTTGGGTGCTTTTTCAAAAAGAGCTTTAGATAATTACTTGGATAGTAAAAAAGATGTACAAACTCTAACTAAAGAGGTTAATGTTAAAAGTAGCTTTGAATTATTTAAAGATTATTTAATTGAGGAAATTGAACAGTCAGATGGATTCTATCCGTTAACTGATAATGTTGGTTTGATTTATTCAGACGATACAGAAGCTTTTAGGTATAGAGGAGATAAAGACGGTTGGGCAAAAAATGGAAATAGAATTTTGTTCAAAGATATTATTCAAGCTTATACAGATGGAAATAAAGTAAGGAAGGATGTAAAAAATAATCTATCAATTTCAGGATTGGCAAGACAACATGCGAGTTATTTCATTCGTGTATTAAACTTATTTCAAGAATATATAAACTCCAATAATCTTGAGATTGGATCAGTTGCAACGAATGATAAGACCGAACAAAAAAACTATGTCCTTATAATTGATGAAATCAATCGTGCAAATCTTTCATCTGTATTAGGAGAATTGATTTACGCCCTAGAGTATAGAGGTGAATCTGTCGAATCTATGTATGCAATAGATGGTGATAACAAGCTGGTTTTACCTCCTAACTTGTATATTATAGGTACGATGAATTCCGCAGATCGTTCGGTTGGACATATTGATTATGCAATACGTCGTCGTTTTGCATTTGTGGATGTGTTGCCAAAAGATTTGTCAGATGAAGAAGGAATTACTTTTGATAAAGCGTTATTTAATCAAGTTGCCGAACTATTTGATAAAAATTTATCTCCAGAGTTTAAGAAAAAAGAGGTGCAATTAGGTCATTCTTATTTTATAGATAAGTCTAAGCTAGAAGAGGGCGTTTCTATGTCTTTGCGCTTAAAATATGAAATTAGACCAATACTTTTAGAATATGTGAAAGATGGTGTTTTGATTGGTGAAACTATTGAAAGTAAAATTGAGAATTTAGTCGCTTCAATCTAATGGGGATTCGTCTATCGGAACACAGATCTTATGTTATTCGACTTCTTCAGGATGAAGAGTTTTTGGATGATAGTAAACAAGTACTGTATCTAAATGCTTCGGAATTTGAAAAATATCAAAATGTTGTGTCCAAGTCATTTAATAAAAGTACTTATCGTTTTCTTTTTGGTAGAAATGATTCCTTTTATGAAATTAAAGCAGATTATTGCATCGGCATAGATTGGCTTGGGAATACAGGTAGATATCTTTATGTTGAGCCAAAGTTAAACACGAACTCAGCTGAAGTGTTTAATCAACAATTAGATCAAGAAGAGAACGACGCTGTTCAAGATCTTAATTCAGAAAGAGGTGTTTTTCTAGAACTTGATTATTTAAGCATGTTATTGCAAGTGACATCAGTTCATGAAAGTAATGCAGAAGTTAAAGATTTGGTTCAAATTGATTGGGATGTAGAACAAATTCCAATTGATCAAAAAGATGATAAATTGACTCCATTTTTGATCGTTCGTTTTCTGCAAACATTGAAAAATATTGTCCGAAAGGGTTTAAAGAAAAACTATTATAAAGTTCAAGAAAATCTCAATAATCGTATTAAAGGTAAGATTCTAATTGGTCAACATATTAAACAAAATACTTATAAAAATCTTTTTACAGCTACATATTGCCAATATCAAGTATTTGGTGAAGATCATATAGAAAATCGTTTTTTGAAGAAAGTTCTACGATTTGTTATTAGTTATGTAGAAAATCATAAAGTTCTTCTATCCTCAAATTACAAAGTGTTACAAGAAACAATAAGATATTGTAGACCAGCATTTGAATTAATATCTGATGATGTTAGTGAAAACGAATTAAATCAAATAAAGCATAATCCATTTTACAAAGATTACAAAGATGCAATTCGGATCGGTAGTCATATTTTAAAGAAATTTGCATTTAATATTACTAAGACTTCTTCGGAAAAGGTCGTTACACCACCTTTTTGGATTGATATGCCTAGACTTTTTGAAATGTACGTTTTTAGTAAAATGATTGAGGACAATCCTAATTCAAAGCGTGACATATTATATCAATTTTCAACTTATGGTAATGCGTTGGATATATTGGTTTCTAAGGAAGGCTCTCAGATGGTAATAGATGCAAAATATAAACTTCATTACCAAAATAGTCACTTACATCAAGATATTAGACAGGTAGCTGGTTATGCACGACTAAAGAAAGTTCGTGAAAATTTAAAAGTTGAAGATGATAGTAATATAGATTGTCTAATTATCTATCCTGATATAGAAAATGGAATTGAAGACTTTTCTTTGGCAAACATGATGAAAAATAGAATTCCAATTCATGCTTATCACAAGGTCTATAAACTTGGTGTAAAGCTTCCATTAATTAGCTAACTCATTAAAATCTTGTTACAAAATATCAAAATATCATAAAATAAAAATGCACCATCTTAAAGGTGGTGCATTTTGTGGTGTAAGTTTTGTAACTGATTGAAAATCAGCATTGTTTGTGGAGAAGGTGAGGGTAGGAGTGAAATCATAAAATCTATTTTGTTTTTCTTGGATGGATTGAAAATTTAATGAGGAAGAGATTAACCTATTTAATCATATCTGAAGATTCAATATTATCTGTTCAAAATGAATTCTGATTCGTGCCCCATTTTCAAACAGATAGAGAATATCGTCTTTCTCGTCTGGTTTTGAGTTCGGAATAGTACTATCATTCATTTCCCTTAATGTCGATTTGAAAAAAGTAATCTCACCTAAACTAGCATCATTTTCAAAGGTGCTATTTTCGTCTTGATCAAAGCCACATCCACCCCAAGGCATTTATCTATAGCTATGATCAGCTGAACCGTTTGATCAACGCGAGTAGTAGCGGTACTGTGATATCTGAGGTCATCAGATATGATGATATGTGGAATATTAAAACTTTAAATCGGGACCAAAATCCCCTAACGACTTATACTTATTCTAATTCAGGGAAAAGCAATCAATTGCAAAGTTTAATTGGAGGATTGAGTAGCTATACTTATGATGGAAATGGCAATGCTAAAACCGATTGGACAGGGATGTCATTTAGTAATAATCAACTGAACTTACTAAAAACATTTAGCAAAACATGAACGACTGTCAACTAGTTCTACTATCCTACAGTAGCACCATTGTGGAAAACAGCATTGATTTCTAGTCTAATGTAGGTCAGGGATTATATAGAAAATCTTGAATATAATAAAGTAGCAACAGATAATCCAGTCGAAGAGCGCATCGGTATTGCCTATGGCTATTTCCAACAAGCTCAGGAGGATATACCTACCATTACTATTTAACTGATCATTTGGGGAACGTACGTTCGGTAATAAAGCGGGGATGGACCTCAACCTCATTGGATGTAGTTCAATAGCAGGATTATAATGCCTTTGGTTGGACGAAATCTATTTTAGCAAGAGGAAATTATAAGTATCTTTATAATGGTAAAGAGGTTCAACCGGAATTAGGTGATCAGCTAGACTATGGTGCTAGATTCTACGATGCGGAGATAGGCAGGTGGAAATTTGTGGATCCGCTAGCGGAGAAAATGCCAAGCTATAATCCATATTCTTACACCTTTAATAATCCTGTTAATTTTATAGATCCAACGAGAATGGTGCTTGAGGAATCCATGATTACGAATGATATTTTCATAAATAATAAAAGTGGAGCCGTTAAAAGAGACGTGAAACAGGCTACAAAAGCAGGAGAAAACTATACGGGTTCACTTGCTGAAAATGATAATGTATTTAAAATTCCAACAGGCGGTGTAATGGATGATGTGATAAACTCGGTCAATGATACAAAAGCATCAGTAAAAGAACACGGAGGACACGCAAACGTTGGCGATGCCAATGCAAGATGTTGGGACGAGGCAACTCCTGCACAAGAAATAAAAAACGCGAGCGGAAATGTTATTGCAGCTAAAGCAACACTTAAAGCTTTTATCGTTGTTGGAAAAAATCAAACTCCTAGGGACGCATCAAATGTAGAATATTGGTGGTATATACACCCTAAAACATCAGTATGCGGTTTACAGTTAGGGAGCTCAGATCCATCACCTGCGGACATTAGTTTTCAAAAGACAATGGTAAGTAGAATCTTTAAAGGTAATACGTTATTATTAGAGTTAGAAGCGGAACAGTTACTTTTTACAATAAAGACAAAGCACTGATAACTGATAAGTATGCAGATTTTAAAACAATGGTAGGTAAATAAATCTTTAATTGAAATGAAAGCAACGATAAGAATAATTTTAGCCGTCATTGTAGTATTTTGTACAACTTGTTCAACAATGAAACAAAGCATTCAGAAGAACAATAAGTTTACCGACAAAACAATTTCTTCCCTTTTAGAGAAGAATGGGAATGTTTTTTATCTTACTTCTACTTATGCAACTTTCTCAACGGTATGGACATACCATAAAGATAAGATTGTGATTTATAAATTAGCAAATGGTAAAATAATCCTTCAACAAGAATATTCCACAACAAGCATTGATAACGTTAACCAAATATCAAAAAAAGAATTATTTGAGTTAGACCAATGTATGGAATTAGACGGGGACGGCTTTGGTTATAGGATAAAAATAGGTTCGGAAATAGAGAAACAGGATTTACCAATAGGTATAGAATGTTTTACCAAACTGAAATACAAATCAGAATTTTTAAATAAAGTCGTAGAGGATATAAACACTTATAAAATGTGGGATACTCGATAGAAAACAAAAACGCCAGGCTTACAGGAGGGCACTGAAAAAGTCTTCTCTTAGAAAAAGGCAAAAAAAGGTGTGGAAAACAACAGTTTTCCGCTCCTATTTTCGTATATTAAAGTAGATTTTAACGGACATCAGGATGCTTTCTACCCAACAAAAAATACAGTTCATTTCCTATTCAGGTTTGTACGATATCATTGTTCCAAAAGACAATCTTCTTCGAAAAATCAACGATCTTATCGATTTCAGTTTTATCTATGAGGAGCTTTTGGCTAAGTATTGCCATACCAATGGTCGCAATGCTGAAAGTCCAATCAAGATGTTCAAGT
This sequence comes from Sphingobacterium sp. HJSM2_6, assembly GCF_049316305.1. Taxonomy (NCBI): domain Bacteria; kingdom Pseudomonadati; phylum Bacteroidota; class Sphingobacteriia; order Sphingobacteriales; family Sphingobacteriaceae; genus Sphingobacterium; species Sphingobacterium sp. HJSM2_6. Next base: position 3,924 of record NZ_JBMOXB010000028.1, on the reverse strand, counting down.
ACCTTCTTTTAAAAACGATCTACACTGTTTCGGATGTTGATGTTGTTGAGCGTTCCAGATATGATATGTCCTTTAAATACTTTCTTGAAATGGCTCCAGAGGAGGATGTGATTAATTCAAGTTCGCTTACTAAATTCCGTAAACTACGATTAAAAGATATGGATCTATTGAACCTGTTAATCAATAAGACCGTATCGATTGCTCTTGAAAAGGGTATTATAAAATCTAAATCCATCATTGTAGATGCTACCCATACCCATTCCAGATCGAACCCATATACAGCATTGGAAGTGCTCAAGGAACGCTCCAAGCTATTAAGAAAAGCGATATATCAGATCGATGAGGAATACAAGGAGAATCTCCCACACAAGAACGAATCCAACGATCTAGATCAAGAGCTCACCTATTGCAAGGAATTACAGAGAATCCTTGACCAGGATCAATCTATCAGTGAAATACCGGCTGTAAAAGAAAAATTGAACCTGTTAAAGGAAACCATTGAAGACACAAAAGAATACTATCTGCTCTCTAAAGATGATGAAGCCAGGCTTGGACATAAATCTGTGGACAGCAGTTTCTTTGGTTATAAAACACATCTAGCGATGACCGAGGAACGCATTATAACAGCAGCAGTCGTTACTACAGGCGAAAAAGGTGACGGACCTGAACTGCCTCGGTTATTGGAGATCAGCCAAAAGAATGGAATGGAAGTGGATACTATAATAGGTGATGCTGCATATTCTGGAAAAGACAACCTTCAGTTGGCAAAAGAGCAGAATATTGATATCGTAGCTAGATTGAATCCGGCAGTCAGCCAAGGATGTAGGAAAGAAGGGGATCACTTTCATTATAACAAAGATGCTGGAATGTTTGTCTGTCCAGCGGGACATTTGGCAATCAGAAAAGTTCGAGGAGGCAAAAAGAATGTTCCAGAAAATCAAGTAGACAGCTATTTCTTTGATGTGGAGAAATGCAAGGTTTGCCCTTCTAGGGAAGGTTGCTACAAGGAAGGATCGAAGACAAAGTCCTATTCAATCTCCATAAAATCTGAACTTCACAAAGATCAGATGGCTTTCCAAGAATCAGAATATTATCGAAGAAAGTCAAAGGAAAGATATAAAATTGAAGCCAAGAACAGTGAGCTCAAGAATGTCCATGGTTATGGAAGAGCAGACTCCTATGGTGTTCAAAATATGGAAATACAGGGTGCAATGGCCATCTTTACAGTAAACTTAAAAAAAATCCTGAAATTGATCTAGTAAGCAAGGCTATTGAAACACAAATAAACTCTATAGATCGAATAAATCAATGAGAACAGTTGGTAGATTCCTAATAAGCCGTCAAAACTGTATAAAAAAGTAAACTTAGAAAAATACTTAAAATAAAAATGACCGAATAAAATCAACTTTTATTCGGTCATTTCTTTCTAGCCCTTCAAATATTGGGGACTTTTTCAGTGCCCTCGGCTTACAGCTTGGCGTTTTTTATAGCACCGCTACATTTTTCTGAAAGAAATCTTTAAATTTCTTTTTGGTAAACATTGTTTCAATCATACCAAAAATAATAGACTTATCATTTTCGTCCAGTTCTGCAATCAATCGCACCTGTTTGTTAGCGGTTTTATCTTCCAAAGTTATCTCGGTCGGCACTTCGCTACCCATATGTACAATTTGGTCAATGGTAATGCCGTAAAATTTAGCCAGCTTATCTAACAACTCAACGGAAGCTTCACGCTGTCCGTTTTATATTTTGCTGTAATGCGAAATCCCTAAACCTACTTATACCTTCCCGAATAAAGCCTTTTGGCTGCAAACCTATCAAAGTTTCTTGATTCATTTCAAAAGAATTAATCCAATCCCTTGCTCTAAAAGAGTTCTTTTATGGGGAAAACAATGAGCCATACACCTTCAAATGGTGCCTTCCAAAGAGCTTATGATGAGGATAATAGGTCAAATTATTTCATTAGATTAGGATATGAAAACATCAGAACCATAAATAAATTCAATACGAACTTTAGAAGAATATTTTATGAAGATAACAGGAACTATAAGACAAATTGTTGAGGTTTGAGGTAAGTGTGTTTTGCTTTTGGTCTTTTTACTTGTATTTTACTATTGCAATACACATAAGTAATGTGTAGATGAAAGTTATTTGAAATTGTTGCAGGTGGCCACCGCCTTTTTTAAAATTGCATTTTCCAGTTCTTTATCCCGTAACCTCTTTTTTAGCTCACGGACCTCTTGTTCCTCGGGAGTTAACTTGTCGTTCTTCGGCAATATAGTACCAACATTATACTTAGGATCCATCCGCCATTTACTTAGCCTGCTTGCATCCATTTCCAGCTCTTTTGCAGCTCCTAACATTTAGCCTTTCATTTAAGATAGCTCTACTGCCATTTTCTTAAATGTATCATCAAATACTCTTTTCATAGTTGAACAAATTTAATTCTATTTTTTTCAAATCTTTCTCTACTCTAAGGTAGCAACTCCATAAAAAAGATGATCAAATAGGCATCGACAAACTTATGAATATCATCGAGTAATCCTACACGAGGTTTTGAGCCTTATTTTGGCAAAATTAGAATCGAAGGCTTTCTATGGAATCGTAAAAGAGTTCTTCGGGTCTATCGTAATATTAATTTAAAGCTTAGAGTGAAGCGCAAACGACGTTTTCCAGCAAGAATTAAGAGCGATTATTTGTTCCAGGAGCGGTTAATGATACATGGTCGATTGACTTCATGAGCGATTCTTTAGATAATGGAAGGAGGTTTAGGGTGATTAATATAATTGATGATTTTAAACGAGAAGCCTTACTAAACGAAGCTTATTATTTTATTCCTGCAACTAGGTTGGTGCATAAAATAAAAGAGGTATTGCTCCATAGAGCTAAACCAAAACGTATATGAACAGACAATGGTCCAGAATTTATTTCTAAAGTTTACAAAGATTTTTGTGAGGAATAAGAAATTGATATACAATATATACAACCAGGCAAACCAGCTCAAAATGCATATATCGAACGTTTCAATCGTACATTTAGAGAGGACGTTTTGGATGCGTATTTATTTGAATCTATAAATCACGTTATCGCATCGGCTTATGATTGGAAAATTGATTACAACAGTAATCATACACATAAAGCACTAAATGGGTTAAGTCCATGGTTATTCGCTAATGAATCTTTGGTATCTTAAAGCGTATTTTTATATTTATTCACTGTTTGAAAAAAGGGAAGGCTACAATTATAATTAACCAATTATGAAAAATAACAAAGTTATGTTAGCATTTGAAATTTTGGAAAAGGAAATGCTATCATTAAGTTACGAGCATCAATTGAAAATCTTTGGAGGAAATAGTTCTGGAGGGTACTATTTTGATGGTTACTGGGATTATATAGTTGGCGAACATGTTTAAGTTTATAATGGAGGAACTATTCCAGAAATCGTGATGACCTTAAAAAATGATTCTGGAAGTTCGGGCAGTGGATACGGTCTTGGAGCTACTGCTTTTGATGTTATCGGCAATATGTTAACATCAATGGGTGCTACTGCAAATCATGCAGACGTAAATGCAACTATTTTGAAATTATTAACTCAAGTTTTTTCAATAGCTAGTACACGTTTTGCTTTAGTGGGGATGGCTTTCAATACTGTGGAATGGCTTAGAAATCCTAACTGGCAAGATGCAGGTCAGGTCGCTTTGAGTTTCTTTGCTGTAACAGCTTTTGGAATGACTGCTCCCGGTTGGGTTATGTTAGGAGCAGGTGTAGTTTTGTCTGGCTGGGAATTATATGAGGCCTATAATGAAGCTAGAAAATCTGGAAGTTCAGGAGGAGGATATTAATTGTAATTGTAAATCGTCAGCAAAAAGTGGACACGATATTTTAAAAACTTAAGGAGTGTTTTCATCAAAAACGTTAGATTTA
>NZ_JBMOXB010000027.1:0-19755 GCF_049316305.1 Sphingobacterium sp. HJSM2_6 | reverse complement strand
CTTGCAAGGTGGTATATCGTTTAAAAATGCTAAACTAAGAATTATTTAATACTCCCCCCAACTTTTCGGTATGATCCGATTGAAGTACTCACTGAAACGCATTCAAATCACTGATTTACAACATGTTCTAAAATCGAACATCTTGATGTATTTTTGCTGCAAGGCTAATTTTGTTACACATTTTAAATGTTAAATCATGAGTACAAATTATTCCTTGCTCTTCTACTTGAAGAAACCAAAGAATTATGTAAGTGGAGCTAAGCCCATTTACATGAGAATTACGATCGATGGATCGGTATGTGAAATCTCCACAGGAAAGAATTGTGACCCGAGCCGATGGAATTCCAAAGCAAATCGATCGAAAGGCAATACCGAAGAAGCCAAGACTTTAAACAGCTATTTGGAAACATTGAATCTGAAAGTCGCCACCACCCACCTTGAAATCTTGAAAATGGGAGAAATCCCTACCATTGAACTTCTTAAATCAAAAATTACAGGAAAGACAGAAAATCAAAGGACGTTATTATCGGTTCTAAAAGACCATAATCTTAAAATGGAATCTTTGCTTGGCAATGGATTTCGGGAAAACACCTTAAAGGGTTACAAGACGACCTACTCGCATTTAGAAAGCTATATTGCAAAGGAATTTTCATCTGCTGACATTGAACTTCATAAAATTGACCATTCTTTCGTGGTAGGCTATGAATATTATCTTCGATCTGAAAAAGGATGCTCTGATATTTCGGCAGCCAAATACATGAAGCATCTAAGAAAGATTATTAATCTAAGTCTAGCTCATGAATGGGTTACCTCCAATCCTTTCAAGTTTTATAGGACACATGCCAAGCCCAAGGAGAAATCCTATCTGAACAGAGACGAACTAACACGAATCGAAAACAAAAAGCTTAATATTCTAAGGCTCCAACATGTTAGGGACATATTTGTGTTCTCCTGTTATACGGGACTTTCCTATGCGGATGTATCAAAATTAACCAAAGGAAATATTGAGGTCGGTATTGACAATAGATTTTGGATAAAGATCTACAGACAAAAGACGAATACACTTTCATCTATTCCTATCCTTCCAAAGGCGCTAGAAATTTTAGAGGCGTATAAAGATTATCCGCCGTCTGAATCTAATGGGCAATTATTGCCCATTTTGAGCAATCAAAAAATGAATAGCTATCTGAAAGAAATAGCAGATCTATGTGGAATAACAAAGGAACTGACCTTCCATATTGCAAGGCATACATTTGCAACCACAGTAACACTTTCAAATGGAGTTCCGATTGAAACAGTATCAAAAATGCTTGGACATCTGGATATTCGCACAACACAGCATTATGCTAAATTATTAGATACTAGAATTGGTAAGGATATGGAAAATTTGATTATAAAATTGAAAGGTTTGGGATAAAAATGAATTGAAAATTTTTACAATAAATTTTTGGGATAGATTTTATCTTAGAAAGAACTATTGCATGAAGAATAGCAGGTATGACGTCAGTAAATAAAAGCTAGGAATACAATTGAATTATTTCTTATTGCCAGTATATCAAGATTTTATATTGATATAAATTAGTTATTCAATAATTACATTGATTCCGACCATTTCGGCTTTATATTTTATTTTCTCGACAAGTCCGTTTAGACTCCAATTTCTCAATAAAAAAGCATTTTCCTTTGCTAGTTCTTGGTTTTGGGTTTGATTTACTAATAATATAGTTCCTGATTTAGCTTGAATGCAAATATCTATTAGTTTTCGACTATATAAATGAAGCTTAGATTCAACATAATGTTTCTCATTGGTCGAAAGCCTTGTGACACACTTAAGTTTTTTCTTTTTTCCATGTCCTCCATTATTATATGTAGCTATTTTTCTCAATCTATTATATGAAGATTGTATTGCCAATCTTCTATAAAGGAAATCCTCTTTTGTTCCTATTTGAAATTGTTTATTACCAATTTTAACAGTAATTGGATATTCGATCGAAAGTGATGCCTCTGCAATTAAATAAGGTTTTAGATCAACTTTTATTATTGGCATTTCTAATGCTAACAAAAGAAATATTTTGCCGTCCACCATTTGCAAAAAACTAGAACAAATTTTAAGTTCATTGTTCATAGCTTTTTTTAAAAGTAGGCGTTTATCTGATCGGTCTTTCCCCAAATAGGTCTTAAATGGAATTTTAAAAAGAGTAAAATTAAAATCACGTTGATTTTCAGATTCAATCAACTTTAATCTTTTACCTGAAAAAGGGATAGGCATAGTTCGCTTATGGTTCTTTATTGTTTTAATCCCTTTCCAATAATCTGATCGTTCAGCGTTAAACTTTTTAATTAGGTGAACATTTAAATTAGATATGATATCGGTTGGAATTTGTCCTTTAAAATGTAACGACAATACCTTGTAAGTTGTATTCAATCTCGAAGTATTTAGTATTCCGTTAGGTTCTTTTGAACGGTCTGCAAGTTTTAAGATCACGTCATCCTGTAGATAAATTAGATCCTTAATGTTTTCTTGCATGTATTGATGAGCAATAATCATATTTGCCCCTCTAAAAACAATATTTTGCCACAAAAATAGTTTGCTATAATATTCATTTCTAAGTATTTTATCAGAAGAATTTATAAGTAACTGAATACGCCTTGTGAGTATTTTTGAGTTTTTCATCATCTGGATATTTTATCAGTTTTCAATTTTGCATGCGCTTCAATAAATAGCAATTTTACTTTGTTTTCTGGAAGTTTTAATTGCTTAGCTATCTCTTCAAAAGAATACTTCAATTGGTATCGCATTCTAAAAATTTCTTCTTGATAATCATTAAAATCACATTCTGCCACAGTTCGTTTAGATGGATTGTGTTCTTTTGAAGTGTAATTGGAATTACATATACGCCCCAACTTATTAATGATTTTTTCCACTTTAATCGCCACTTGATAGTCTGAAATACCACCTAGATAATTAGCTATTCGTTTATAGCTAAAACTAAACTGAAGGCATAATTTAATAAGTAATTGTTCCTCCTTATTTAGAATTGGTAATACTTTATAGATCAGGTTCAAGCGGTTCTGATCTTCATCATCTTTTTCTAGTTGAATTTCATTTTCATAACTTACTTCATGACTATGCATGAATTGTTGATAATCCTCTATATCGTCAAGTCGAAGTAGACTCTTTTGAAATAATTTATCTGTTTTTCTATAAAAATCAGAAACGGCATTTTTTACCTGAAATTTTAGGAAACTAGAAATATCCTTTTCATAGATTAGCTTTTCTCTAAATAGCCATAATTTAAAGAACGCTTCCTGCACTATACTTTGAGAAATACAGCTATCCTTTGTCGCGTTATTTGCCCTATTAAACAAATCGAAAGAGTGAAGTTTATAATAATGATCCAAACCCCGTTCATTTCCGTGTTTAAGAGCCGAGAAATAATGTGCACGCCTAATTTTATCTAATGGTAAAAGTTCATTCATAATTTATTAATAGAATAAGAATTAACACCATATGAAGCCGGAGAATATATTTTGTTTTTGGTTTATGATAAACGAGTTGTGTATTACTTCAATTCAATTGATTGACAATTGATTTCTATTAAGAATAAAAAGTATTTACCGAGTGGTAATTAGCCCTCAGCTTACGGCGCCACAAGAAGCCTCGATATATTTTCCTTTCAATAATTCAAAAAAATTGTTTGCCTTGAATTAATTAGGTCGACAAAATATAGTCGAAAACAAACAATCATATTGGGTTTTCATGATTTCTAATATTTAAAATTGGTAAATTATCTACAAATATAGAGATATTATCTATATATACAAATATAATTTCTTATAGGAGGTTTTCGTAGGTATTTTTAAAAGAAAATATCTTGAAGAAACAGACATTAACAGAATTAGGTCTATACCTAGCTAAGCGTTCAATCAATCGAGCTGAAGTTTCAAGAAAAACAGGGATAAGTACTTTTAGACTTAGTCAGTTAAGTATTAATGAAAAGGCGCATCTTAGAGGTGAAGAATTGTATTTAATCGCATTAGCAATTGGAGAAGATCCAGCAAAAATGTTTAATCATATTTATAGAGAAACTAAGCTAATTAATGAAGTTTAATTAAGCGGCTTTTCTTGAATAATGTTATCGGATTATTTTGTCGTCGCCTTAAAGACAAAAAAAGGGCTATAAAAGCCCTTCATCCCGAAAGGAAAGATAACCCTCCCTTCCCACGATCAGGTGATCATGCAACTTGATATCCAGATAACTTGCTGCCTCATGGATCTTTTGGGTCAGTTTTTTGTCCTCAGTACTCGGCTTGAGATTTCCCGACGGATGGTTGTGAAAAACGATGATCCCTGTAGCGGTCGCCTTCAGCGCCGTAACCATCAACAGCCTGATATCGACTACGGTTCCCGATATTCCGCCACTAGAAGCCTCATAAACACCCATCACGCGGTTGCCCGTATTCATCAGCAGTACCCTGAACCGTTCAAAGAGTTCTAAACTCTCTCTTTGCCAACTGTCCATGATTACCCCGTAGGCTTCACTAGAAGAGGTCACCACGGGCATCTTGGAGCTTGGAATCCGGTTGCTGTAACTTAGCTGAACTTCTGCCACCTTGTACAGAAGATTTCTTTTTTTTCTGCTTTCCATAACGTTCTTTTTTTAGTTTCAAGAAATGATTATGGAGCCTGCACCGGACATGACCGAGCAAGGGCAAGAAGCAACGAAATAAAGGAAGGAGCTGTGCGATGGGCATGTGTTTATGTCGGAATTTCTTGTCCCGCCCCGAAGGGCAGTGTCCGAACTTTGATCCCTATCATGGATTGAATGAAAAAATAAATCTACAACCTGCCTAGCCGTTTCCCTTTGCGTTTTTTACGCCTTCTTGGTAACGACCTTTCCATTCCCTCGGATGGCTGGTTTGTACCTGAAAGCAAATTGGCCACCAAGTCCAAAGCCTGAGATTTTCCAGCAAACAATTCCCGAAAGCTATCAGCTCTCCATTCATCCCTGCCTTTAGAAAATTGCAGGATCCGATCAATCTGCCCGCGCTCTTGCAAATTGCCATTCTTTACACTATTGGAAAACTGAAAGGTTTCCTTTAATCCGCGGTCATAGCCGAACAGCTTATCAAATAAAAGCTCGCCCGATTCCTTGAATGCCCTTCGGTCGAACTGACCGAGCTTCTGGGAATGGGACTTGTTTCTTCCCCTAGAAGTATTCTGCGGACTCAGCTTGATCTTGTTTGTGATATCCTTGCGGCTGACGATGATCTGAATGTGAAACTGATGACCCTCCTTCATCTCTCCGCGTTTCCTTTGACCACTGATAACCGCTTTGTCCTGATGTCCGTAATAGCGGTTCTTCTCCCATTTAGCAAACCACAACAGGTCAGCCTGACCACCTATCCCTTCACGGTGAAAGTTCATGGCGTAGGCATCCATCACCTTGAGAGCAAACTCCTTGAGCTGAAGTTTGGCCTCCTGCTCACCAAAGCGTTCCAATAGAAAAGCAATCTCCTTTTGGCTTGGACTAATGTTGATCAAATAGAACTTACCATCAGCCCTAGATAATTTGGCAATATTAGCATCAATAGCCATCCTGACTTCATGTGGAAGAATGGCACTGGATAGACCATTGAACCATTTTTCTGATTCCGATAAGTTTTCTACAAGCCTATTCTCCTTTTCCAGATAGTTCACGAGTGCCCCGCAGCTGCCTGTATTGTTTCCTGTTTCTGACTTCGAAATATGGATGAACATGACTAGAGCTTATGGATATCAGCGATAAGTTTTTTATAGAGCTCATTCTTCTTAACTGAATTCAGGCTCCAACCAAGGGCATCCCTTTCTTTCAGAAAGCTGTCAACCAATTGAACGGCATTTGTAATCAGTACCGATTTCTTTATTTTTTCGGAATCTAGTTGTCTGTTCAGCGAATCCAATGTTCGGTTCATATCTTTCACAAGGATAGTCAAGGCATGGATTGCTTGGTTATGATGAATTGATTCCGAGAACTGAACTTGCAGCAATTTCAACACTTCGCTGGAAAGGTTGAAACTGGGTAACAACAGATCTTTTTCCTGCTGTTTGATAAAGGACAGGATACGGTTGATCCCTTGGGATAACTGATTTCTAAGTGCATGATCATTGATATCTATTGGATCTTTCTTTGTACCGTAGAAATAGTCGATCATTTGCATCACGACCATCCGCTTTGTCCTTCCTAACTTCCTGGCCAAATTATCAAGCTTTTGATCCACCTGTAAGCTGAACTTTACTGACCTATTTTTCTCGATCTTTCTTTCCATAGTTTTAGGGTATTAAGAATCGAAAATTACTGGCCAGCAAGGGGTGATAAGAAGGAACATAATCTATATATCCAAGCTTTACTAGAGTCTTAATGCACCTGTGGTAGGTCGAAATAGAACGTATCTTGGAGAATGCCATCAGTTTTCTCCGGCTTACCTGAAATGGCAGTCTAAGGTTGCTCGCGTGGGAATAATAATAGAGCGCCATGATCAGGCCTAACTGGGAAGTAATTAACCCACTATCTTTCAAGATCCTATCAAAAAGCCTTTCAAAGGAACGTTCATTATTTGCATGGGAAGTATTATCCATTACAGTTGCTCCTTTCCATCATGGAACCGATATCTTTCCTGTGATAGTAAAGGCTCCCTCCGATCTTGCGATAGGGCAAAAGTCCCCTGATGCGCAGATTCTGAAGGGTTCCCGGCGATATCTTTAATAGTTGCCTGACTTCTGCACTTTTGAGCCATACCCTCTCGTTGCTATTTTTTGCATTAAGGTTGAAAATTTCCTTCATCTCTTCGATCAGCTCCATCTTGAGCTGACGAAGGTCTTCCATCGTCACTACTCTGATTTCCATATCTTATTTCGTTTAAATACACGGTGCTTTATTTAAGGGCATTCTGGAAAGGGGAAAATAAAACTAAGGAAATCAGCATAGACAAAAGAACCTGTTTAGATTTTAGATAGGATTGCCATTAAACTGTCCAAGGGAATTTCTAGGGGAATTCCGAAAAGAAGGTTTAAATAGTCTATAAATGGAAAGAGTATCCCCGGAGGATACTCAAAAAGCCGAATGCAGCGCATGAAGGCTTAAAAAGTAGGGCTTGCCCAACTTCCGCTTGCTCACTACTATTTCGCGAATACCATTATAAGCCGTTTATTTACACATTATATTTCATAGCAATTGTTTCAGAAATTCTTCTAAGGAGAAATAAATAAGGTAATAATTTACGATTGTTGTTTCTTGTAGGGAATATGACTTTATTTTCTCTACTTTCACGTATATGTACTAATACGTTTCTAATTTTTTCAATTCTGTCTCCTATTTGATTGATTAAATCTTGTCGTAACTTATCTTTTTCTTTCTTTTTTTCTTTAGTTTCTTTAGATTCCGTTCTGATTTTATCGAAGATTCTATCATCATTAACTAGTGCAGATAATTTAAATTTACCATCAAATTCTACATCTTGAGTAAAGTATTTAATATTACATTTTATATCTTCTTGAATATCTTCAACTGTAATATAATCACTTATTAGTTTAGTTAATTTTTGTTTATCTGATGTGTTATTCGTATAATCTTTTAGCTCCTCTATTATAATTTTTGAATAATTAGAGTAATTGTGCAAAATATCAGGGCTTTTAAGAAGATTACTAAATTTTCTTTTTAACTCTTCGTCTAAATAATAGTATGCGAAGTATTCTATTACTTGATAGTGAAACAAATATTTAAGTCTTGGATTACCAGTTTCTGTAGCAATGTTTAATAAATCTAATGCAACTTGGTCAATTTCTTGAGTTGCAATAATTTCTGGATACCCAGACTCATTTGTTTTACAAGGAACATTAAAATCATCATCAATTTTAGGCTCAATATTAATTATACTAATAATAGGAGCTTTTCTGTCAAAAAACCTTATATAAACATTTAAATGTTTACAAAATGTAACTAATTCATTTTTTATCTTTTTAAAATCTCCTTCAATAAAGAATGAATATGGTTTTTTATCTTTAAAATATACTTTCATCTGAGAAGTTTGTTGGTCTTCTCTATAAAAATCTCTAAATTGTCTTAAGTTTCTATAATTACTTTCTCCCGGTAAATCTAATTCTTTAAATCCTTTAGAAATTAGGACTAATTGAGGTGAAGGTTCTCCAAATTCAGTTTTAAATTCAATACCTTTATAATAGAATGTTGTTTTTCTATTTAAATGGTCCTGATTTTCGTTTAATGGGGCGTATATTAACTCTAATCGTTTTGAAGTTTTGTGATAAATAGCAGATAATTCGATAGGAAATTCAATATCCTCGAATTCTGAAAAATCTGTTTCATTAGGATATCTTAGCATAAAAGAGTCATCCCCCCAAAGATTTTCAATATTTGTATGTTCTGTTTCTTCTTTGATTACTATTGAAGAATTATTCTTCTGTAATAGTTCTAGTTTACTATTCATATGTATTTGGTTAAAATGGCTTATAACGTCTGGTCGGCTTTGCGAAGTAGTATAGTTCGTATCGAAGATACGAAAGCGGATTTATTTTGCAAAAGCGTTTGTTGAAAGCTATACGCGAAGCGGTGGGTTGCGACAAACTGCGTAAGCCGCCCGGAGGTTGGGAAGCAAATAGCTTCGCGGACTGCTTAAAAACAAGGCCGCGTATTGGCATTAGTGGCGAATTAGAAAGCCAAAGCGTTGAATAATGCACTAACCTAAGTAACAGCCTTTTATTATTTTCTAAATTTATGATAAAAGCAGATATAAAGGTTGTATAGAAAAAAAAGAGAAACTTTCAATTTCTCCCTTAACTCGCCATTTCGCAAATATGAGGTTATAGGCAGTATTCTAAATTTGTTCTTCCAATTGATTTAAGACACTTAATTTATATTCTTTTGTATAAAAAAGTTTATCAAATAATTCTTGATGTTGCAAATAATATGATGACGTTAATGAAATAATATCATTATTAAGCTCATTATTTTTTACTTTAGTTAAACTTTTACGTATTAATTTTCTACCATCATAAAAACACTTGTAATATCTATCATCAATATTATTATTAAGTAATAAATCGAATAATATATATGTTTCTTTTTTTAAGAATTGAAGATCTTCTTCTACAAACTTAATATATTCTTGAAGTCGACACATATCTTTGCTAATCAATACTATATTATATTGATTAATATTAATTGATTTTAATATGTAGCTTTCTCTTTCCATACTAATTTAAACATATACTACAGTCATCTATTAAGGTTAATGATGTTGTAATAATATTGTTTGCTTCCTGCAAAGTTATAACTTTTGAACTAAGTACATCATCATCTATATGAAAAAGACTGTGTCTGTAAATATTATAATATTTATATAAATTGCAAATTTTAGTTTCAATTGCAGGATTGTTAATTTCCATTCTAAATTCCTCTTCTAATATATAAGCGCTTTTTTCTTTTATTAAGTATTCTCCGAATCCTTCTTTATAATCAATATCCTTGCCATATTTAAGAAATATTTGTTTTAGTACTCCTTCAATTGATCGTAAAATTGGGTATGCAAATGCTGAATAATCTTCTAATTCAACTTGCATCTTCTGTAATGCTAAACTTGGAGTAATTATTACTTTCAACTTATCCTCTAATAATCCGCAAATATTTGGTAATCTATTTTCAAGTTCACCTCTAATATCAGCTGTTGTTAGATTAGATTCATAAAATTTCAATTGTTGCTGAATTATTTCATCAAATGCCAAAAATTCAGATAATACTACAATTATTTCATTAAATAATAGCATTGGTTTTCCTTGAACCTGAAATGCATTATTAATATGTTTAGTAACTACAATTTTATCTCCTTGTTTGCCACGTAGAGTTAAAATTGTTTTATTACCTTCAGTTATGAAATTTTCAATTACGTTTCCGAATTCTACAATAATTTCTACAAATGCATCAAAATCTTCATCCCTAATGGTCTTTATATAAAAACTGTGAGCTTTAAATTCTTTTATTGAACTAACAGACACTAACTCTTCTGCTATTTTTTTAGAAAGTTCTTGATTTTGTCCGACAGCGTATTGTAATGTAGTTGTTCCATCATTATTTTCATAAATATTTAATTGTGCTTGTGCTTCGCCAGTTTTAATAAATTTTACGATTTTTAAATTGTTTGGTTTATCTTCTATAGTATATTGAAATTCTTGGAATAATTCACTTTTTATATAATTGTAGTATAGTTCTCTATTAAGACGTAGTTTTTTCATTTTTTTTAGAAATTGGTTATTAAATATTACCGATGTGGCGAAAAAAGCGAAGCTGATTTCGCCACATCTACCATTTTAACTAAATACTATTACGCCAAATAATCTACATAGACGCATTTCGTTAATCAAGTTCTTAAATATAATATTTTCCTGTATGTTAGTTGAATATTTTTGCCAATTATAATGGATAGCGAAATAAATAAAATCAGTTTTTGGATAACTTATGCACCTACAACGCTAGGCTGTTAGTACGATAAAATCTTACAAACAGTGAGTAACGATATTTTGAAAGAAATGGATAAAAAAACTCTCTCTTATAGGTAGACTTCACCATTCAACACTTTTCGAACCAAACTCCAATCTGGTCTCAAATTTTGTTTGTCATTGACTGAAGAATTCGAACCTCCTCCATTGTTATTGACAAAATCATTTACTTTATCCTGAAAAGAATACCATAAATTATTTATTGTATGCAATGAATTACCACTGATATATTGTAAGGTATTTACTATAAAATCAGTTAATCCATCCACTCCTCTTACATAAACTTTATGTGTTCCAAATATAGTATCTACAACAGTTGTCAATGTCCAACTAGAACTGGTATGATTAGAAACAATTATTGCTTTATTATTACTAATACGACCTGATTCCAAAGACCAAAACCCTATGTATAGAATTGGTTTGACTGACGTGACAAGTTTAATCACTACTGTTCTTGCAGATGCATTTCACAACTTAAATATTGGGACAAGAACTATAGTTGTTGCAGTAACAGCTTTGATAATTAAATTTGACATTAATGTTTATTTCGAACATTATAAACCGATGAATATAATGCAATTACGAAGATTGTTTAAAAATGTACCTTTCAATAGATTAGCTTAATACACAAACCAATATTTAGCCTTATTAATTGAAGATAAACTAAGGCTAATTGATTGGTATGATGGAATATTTGCAAGTTAGGAATTAGAGCCAGTAAATGGAATAGCTTACGTAACTTGCCAAAAGTACAATAATAAAAGTGTTGCAGATATTCAAACAACATATATGAAGTCTCTTAAAAAACACGTGTTTTACTAAAAATATACAATTCTCGATGGATTTAAGTATTCTGGATTTTGTTTTTTTAATGCAATATTTTCAAGAGGATTGATAAATCCTAGAAGTAGTCAACAGGAGGTATTTAATTAATCCTTCTTCTAAAGATAAGTCCTTAAATATGACTGATAATCCTATTATCACAGTCTGAGTAAAGCATGTATTCTTCTAAGGCTCCTTTTGTACGGTCTTCCTATCATTTGCCTGCTTTAAAGATATTGCATACATTTGATTCTTTTCATCAGGAATTCCACTATACATAAAATTAGGGAATAAATGTGATCGTTTGATAAGTTCCCTTTGTCAAAGACATAGCTTACTAATACCAACGATAATGCTTTTTAAGATTAATTAATTAACAACAGTCATATTTGCTGAGAAATTAAGCATCAAATGATACAATTTCAAAGTGTTGTTTTCTATATCAGTATGCTCTGAATCATAAAGATAAGAGCAATTTGCGATAGAATTGTTTGAAGTAAGGTATTTTATGATATTTACATCAGGGTAATGATTTTCAATGATATGATTGATATTGGCAATATTATCATCAAGATTCATATTTTCTACTATAAAGCCAATCATCCCATTCACCCTGTGGAATGATGAATATTTTTTATTGATAAATCGAAGAATTCCATCCGAAATGTATTTTGCGTTTAGTCCAGTCTTACCTTTTGGGTTGATAGCATCTAAACGTTTACACTCGATAATATAGTATTCAGAGGGATTGGCAAAAATATTCTCATTAAACACCTTAATATCCAAATAACCATCGTTTGTACCGAACTCTTTTGGCTCACATTCAAAGTGATATGAAAAATTCAATCTAGTTCTTACCTCGATATTGTTCAAATAGTTACAATGAAGATAATCTCGAATCGAGTCTTCGTTATTTGACACCAACTCACCATTGTCGAGAATATATCCGTAACAAATTATTATTTTGTCAAGAATATTAAGGAGTTCTTTTTCATAGTAAAACCGGGCATTATCCAAAAAATTGGATGCATCGGTATTCTCGAATGCCATCATAAATTTTTACCCGTTTTTAGAATTGCATCTACAAATACATTCAGGTCGAGGTATGCCATAGCCCCATGCCAAAGTCGAATTTCATTTGGTTTGAAGATATAAAAATAATTTTTTTCAAATCCCCGAATATCTTTTTGAATAAATAACCTATCAGTTATTTTCTCATGGCCCAATGAAATAATTTCCTTCATTAAATCGCTTGTAGATTTATTTACCCATGTAATTTGATTTTCAATTCCTATAAAATCCTCAACTTTAAAAATCAGGCCAATAATATGGTCTGAATGCCAAACTTCAATTGAAAATGACTTTTCTACTTTGAAAACATCTGAGAATTTTTCCAAGAAGATATTCAAATAATCATTTAATGAATCGTCCTCGTATTTTATAATCGGAAAGGCAGTAATGTCAACCTTTTGGATAATGTTTGGAATAACATATTTATTAGCATATTCAACAAGTGACTTTTCTATTTTAGTCAAACAGAATGAACGGTTGACACACTCGTTCAGCAGATTTAATTGTGATAAAGACAATTCATGTCTGAAAAAATCATCTTCATTTTCTGGTATTAGGCTTTCTTCAATTTGTCTTACAATTTTTGATAGCAGTTTATCCTCAACAAATGGAAATGTGAACCTTTCTTCATTGAAACCCTGCTCCCTTTCAACTCCGATAGATGAAAATCTATTCAATGCATAATATGAAAATAAGTCCGATTGTAAACTTCCAGAAATGGACTGCAAATCATCTATGTCTTCATCATTTTGAATTTTAATTGCGGTTATGGAGTCTTTAAACAGACAATCATAATTTATAATTGCAGCAATTGATTTGAGTCTGTTTGACAAGCCTTTTTTAATCAGTAGTCTCTTGCCAAAATATAATCCTTCTTCGCGTACTCTATGTAAAGTGCTCTCTGTAAATGGAATCAATTTCTTATTTACTCTAAATGGCAAGATTTGCTTTGGCTCTAATACTTCGAGTTTCGCGAGTTTGCCAACAGGATTTTCATCCTCCCCAATTTGAAATCCAACACCGTGCAGGTAATTTTTATCCATTAAACGTTGGCTTATTTTTTGGTATTTGGATAGTCTTAAAAGAAATGCGAAATCTAAATAATGACCATACAGTAAAGTTTTCCATAGCCAATCATGTTCTTTTAAGAATTGCTGGTTGACGGTTTTTACATCACTGCGGTTAACCATAAACAAGTTAAACAAAGAAAAAAACTTACTAGGTTTAACAGAAATATGCTCAATAGGATTAATATCGGTTTTTGTTGAAAAAGCATATTTATAGAACAAAATTGCAGCTGGGGCAATTGCTGGATCGTTGGACTTGTTAAATACCTCTCGTCTTACGGGAGAAAGTTCAAATACTCTTGATATCAGATAATTTTCTAAAAAATACTTTCTGAAATTTTGAGCCTTTATATTGTATAGTGCTTTACTTGTGACAATAAGTGCAGAAATGGTATATTCAGAAGAAAAATCACTAACCCTCAAAATGAAAGATTGAGCAATCTCTTTATTACTTATTGAAATTTGAAATGCAACTTTACCTTCCTTTTTCTTTCTTACATTTATATAATGCTCGAAAGGTTCTTTTGTACCCTTCAATTTTGTTCCACGTTTCCAAGGTGGATTTCCCAAAATATAATGAAAGGAAATTTTCGATAGCACACTATTGAAAGGTTTATCTAAATCAAAGAAATCGGACACAAAAAAATTGGTATCCATTAGCTTTGGAAACACAAAATTCTCAATATCTCTAGGATTTTGATAATCCAGTAAAGTAAGATATATAGAAAATATTGCGACACTTATTGCGCTTCCGTCCTTATCAATTCCAAATATATTTCTTTCGGCAAGTAGTTTTAAATTATCTTGATATTCAGATGAAGTCCTAAGCAATTCAGGCCTAAGCAAGTTGAATTGCTCGATTATCTGCCTTAAACCCTCAACTAAAAAAATACCAGAACCGCAAGATGGGTCTAATATCCTGCAGTCATATTCATTCGGATTAGATTTAAAATAGCTAAGAACAGTTTGAGAGGTAATATACTCCACTAAAAATAGAGGGGTATAGTAGCTACCAGTTACCGCCTGTTCCTGTTGGCCTATAAACAACTCGTAAACATTACTTATGAATTCAACTGGTATTATTGCAAAATCGAAAATATCGAATAATGAAAGTTGCCCAGTGCTTAATGTGACCCCGTTCAATAGATCAATTAGAATTTGTAAAGCTTCTGAGGAAATTCTTTCTGAAGAGTCATCGAACTCGAATAGATTGCCCCCAAATTTATCTTCAAGATAATTAAAAAAAGCTAAAGTTTTGGTTCTATTAGCCAATAAGCCACAAAAATCTGCTGTGGTCCATTCCTTTAATTCCCCCGCATATCCAATTCTAACACGCCTGTCAATGAGATATCTTGTAAAGATTGTTTTCCCCAGCAGAGCATTAGCGGTATGGCTACTCAACTTATAAACATCTATAAGAATACGTCTCGCATCCTTAATATTCTCTAGTAATTTATAGTCAACCCTATTTTTATATGTAAGAGAGCTGGAATAATTTTCCCATGTTTCACCAGTAACAAGCTTGAAATATGAAAAATCATCAAGCTTTTCCTCATTTCCAATTAACGACAGGGCGTAATTGTTCTTTATGTATTCAAAGCCGTTAAAAATATTTATAGATGAATTTTCTACCAGTATTACAATAGGAGTTTCATTTAAATTCCATATTGCCCTAAAAAGATTATCTTTATTACTAGGGTTATCATAAAATAGTATAAAGGGTTTATCTTCCAAACAAAAAATAGAGTCTGGCTTGGGATCTAGCGATTGAAAAACCGTCTTAACTTTCTTTGGCAAAATGTTAAGATTTTTTTCGAACCGCAATCCTCTTGACTCGTCCAAGCCTAACTT
The DNA here is from genome assembly GCF_049316305.1 of Sphingobacterium sp. HJSM2_6. Taxonomy (NCBI): domain Bacteria; kingdom Pseudomonadati; phylum Bacteroidota; class Sphingobacteriia; order Sphingobacteriales; family Sphingobacteriaceae; genus Sphingobacterium; species Sphingobacterium sp. HJSM2_6. The sequence goes on along the minus strand of NZ_JBMOXB010000027.1, from coordinate 4,395 downwards.
TGTATAAACATCACTTATTTCCATGAATGTATTTGAGAATAATGTTCAATAAATAAAGGCATTAAAACGTTAACCATAAAAGTATAAAGTTTTTAAATATAGTGATTTACCTCCGTTTGATTAGCTAAAATACGGAACAACCAAATTACTAATTTTATTAGCCAAACCAAACTTAAAAGTTAATCATAAATTCAAGGCTTTGATTTTAAGAACATTTAAATTAAATCAATTGATCATTATGCTAATTTTATATGTATTAAGGCACGAAAAAGCCGCCCGAAATCTTGCGGATAGCAATGCAGTAAGGACAAACGGCTCTTAGTGCCTATCATTTATAACACCCTTCTAGTTAAGCTCATTCACGCCAATTCTTCCAACGTCATTGCACAAATCAATCGTTGCTTGTCATATGGGAAAGCAATGGTAATTCTGACCTTCAGATGATAAAGTTTATTCCATACCCCATAACAGTATATCTGATATTACACTTTCGGTAGATATATCTTTTTCAGAGATTTGCCTAAAGAAATCATTAGTGATGAGTATTTAAAATATTATTAAATAATGCAGAAAATAAGGAGGCAGTTAAAAAAAAAGTTTCAAGAATGTCTTAGATACTCGAAAATTTGATAGTGAATTATACTGGAAAAGAGCCACTTATTTCTGAGCTTTTATTGGTGTCATTTTTTTAGGTACACTAACGAAGTTGAATTTCTCCAAATATATGGACGCTGAAAAACTTAACAAAAAACAATATTTACAATTACAGGTTAAGAAAAATTACTAAATTTATATAACAGCAATTGCAGCTAAAACATACATCAAACCAGTGAGTCATTCGGTGAGTTGGAATAACAAATATTTGTAAAACACTGATAAATAGATTGATAGCCGACAGGTGTTATTCCCCTACGGGCTACTAAAAAAAAGCGACTTGAAAAAGTCGCTTTTTTTGTTTGTAATATTTTGTGGGTTTTAGTGTTTGTTTGGGATCTTGTACATAAGTTGGGGGGAATAGATTCTTAATCATACAATTTCATTACGCTATAAATGTAAAATTTGGCATCTCTGATAGCACTAAACTCACTTCTAAAAGCCTTAAGATTAGCACTTAGAGACTCTCTGAAGATGCATTGAAGGAGTAAACGCTAAATTGTGGATATTCACAACTAGGTGAAAAACAAAAACATCATCAACTATTTATGTTTTGCCAAAGCACTTGAAATTATTGAAAATTGCTTGAGTACTTCTGTATTTTTCTACCAAACAAAGGGCAAAGACGATAGTGATACACTAACTAGCAGCAAAACAATACGAACACTAAACATCATCGATGACTTCAATCGTGAAGTTCTTTCCATTTCTGTTGAGACTAGTTTGCCTGCCAGTCTAGTTATAAAGGAGCTTGAAAAACTTGTTGAATGCGGTGGTAAAAATGGGGTTCAATGGGAATTTAAACAGCTTGGTAAGTGGACGCGGAATAGTTTAATTGAAAGGTTTAACAGAACATTTAGCCAAGATGTATTGGACAGCTATATGTTTGACCATTTGTCAGAAATAAGGAAATATGCTATAAACATGTAAATTACCTTATTTGTCTTTTTCATAATTGGGATGTTCATTATAAACTTCAAACTTTTTATCGATAAACCAATATAATAACACAAACAATATAGATGTATAAGGTATATAAAATAATAAAAATTTAATTAAAAAATTTGGATCAGTAATTTGTACATATGCAGGATGAATTATAGTAATTAAAACGAATAGAATTATATATTTAAATATCCAATTCATCCCAACTTTATATCTTTTAAAATACCAATCTTTAATAAACTGAAAAGGGAGCAAAATTATAATACATAAAATTATCTGAAATATAGGAAAGGCAATTTCTCTTAATTGAAAACTTAAAAAATCATAAAAGTTTCTAAATTTGATATCGTACTTTGAATAATCAGATATAAAAACTTTATACCAAAACTTTCTCATGGATCCTAAATTACCGAACACCATTACCCCTATTATTAGATTCAATAATATTTTTTTCACCATTATTAACAATCTTTACTTAAAACATTTATAGGTTCTTCACCATTCAATACTTTTCGAACCAAACTCCAATCTGGTCTCAAATTTTATTTGTCATTGACTAAACAATTCGAACTTCCTCCATTGTTATTTACAAAAGCATTTACTTTATTCTGAAAAGACATCCATAAATTATTTGTTGTATGAAATGGATTACCATTGGTATATTGTAAGGTATTTCCTATAAAATCAGTTAATCTATACACTCCTCTTACATAGACTTTATGAGTTCTAAATATTGGATCTACAACAGTTGTCAATGACCAACTAATACTGGTATGATTAGAAACAATTATTGCTTCAGTATCACTAATACGACCCGGTTCCAAAGACCAAAACCCTAGCATTGTATGTCATCAAATTAAACTGGATACTTAGGTTTATTTCCTTAAGGAGATATTATAGTTATAAATTTAGTAATTTTTGTTGATTGTATAATTGCGTTCTATGGTTAATTGAATTTGTTTTAACTTATTGTCTTTTTGTTAAAATCTGTTCGGATCTACCGGAATAGGTATCTGCTGGTGTTACGTTTTTAATGGTTCATGATATCATTTTTCATTATGATTATTTACAAATTCGGTTAAGGCTTTTAAAAGCTGCTCGGGGTGATAAAAAGGATTGAGTTTGATGATATTTTTCTTCGTAAGATGATATAATTCAATTTCCCCTTGTGTTTGCGGATGCATTGGTCTTCTATGTACTTATTTCATCTCAAATCATTTTTAAGATTGGTCTTTAGCTCGTTTGCTATATAGCAAGCTCCATTATCTGATCATAATTTGGGCTTTACCTTTGACTTTAATTTTCCTTTAGGAATCGCTGTATCTACCGTTCTTTTCACATCATCGCCTTTCATGGAATCACATAATTCCCAATGAATGATATAACCTTCTGTTTTCTGCAAAGCTCGGATACAGAAGTCTCTGCTCATAGACCTTCCATGACGATTAAAATCTTTTGCTCTGAGCTGAAAATCCTGCCGGTGTTTTTACGAGGGTGTGTGATGGATTTTTCAGCGCTCTTTTTCCTTAGAGTGTACATAATGGAATCTAATGTTTTTTGATAAAAACTCTCCTTAAGTTTTAAAGATCATGTTCACTTTTTGCTAACGATTTACAATAATGAAGTGATATGTTAAAATTCGCGATTCTGTTGAACCTTTGAGATCATTCGGGTCTTTTTTTGTGGAATGGAAATATTCAATCATTTGCATTACCAGTGTCCGCTTTGTCCTTCCAAACTTTCTTGAAATGATTTCCAGTATTAGACCAACTGTAAAGTTATAGGCGTATAAGACCATATAAATAAATAAATAAATTATTGACACTTTTATATTATCAAGACAAATTTTCTGTTGATGAAATAATAAAATTGTTCCACTAAATATTGATAATAAAATAAAGACATACCATTTAGGAGTGAATTTATTATCTACAAAATGGTCTATATTTAACGTTGTAGTTAATAATAGTAACAACACAATAAATATGTTTATTATAATTATATTTATTAATTTAAACATTCTTATTAAATAAAAGCAATTGTGCAAAAGATGTGTTTTGCACAATGCTTAGAAAAGGATGAATTTAAATTTTGCCTTCTTTCCTTAAAATTATTTCCAATCGTTTAAATTCTTCTATTTTTTTTTCCCACTCCCATTCTTCATTATGAACTAGTTCTTTATAACTTAAATCTATATATGACCCCTCAGGATTTTCAGATACTCTATCACTAGTTTTATCGAAGTCAGATACTATTAAATCAAATTCAATCCCAACTTCAGCAACTTTCCAAACACACAGGTTTTCGGATTGAAAACCCAATACATCTTGATTCAAGCTTAATAATATTGGCTCAGAAATCTTATATTCTTTTTTTTGCCAATTAATTTTTATTCCAAACATCATGCTATATTAAACCTTTATTTTTTAGTTCCAATTTAAGTTGTTCATATTCATTTTTAAGATTTGAAATATCTGCTGATTCAGTTTTATCAGGTGGAGTCCCTAAATTTAGATTTACAACTTTCACACTAATTTTATCTCCTTTTTTCAAAATTTTAGTATTCCATTTAAATATGTTTTTTAGCTCATCACCTCCATATAATAGAAGAAAGTAAGAACTTTTTGATTGCTGAATTATAACATTACTGTAAAAGCAATGCATATTAATTACCTCATTATTATTTATAATGATTTGAAATCCTTTCATGGTTTAGTTGTGTACGTATTCAAAATAAAGTGGACAATCACTTAGAGAGAGTTTTGTTTTATAAATCTATTAATTTTTGATTAAGAT
>NZ_JBMOXB010000026.1:0-24897 GCF_049316305.1 Sphingobacterium sp. HJSM2_6 | reverse complement strand
ACCAAATTCTTCCTATATCGAGTAATGAAACTATATGCTTAAGAATTTATTCCCCCCAAGAATTCCACTTGATCCATTCTTTCCCCTAATCATTCCCCTTAATTGGTTAAATAAGTAAAACCCACTGATAATCAGCGGGTTTTACTTTATCTTTGCGGAGAGGGCGGGATTCGAACTTGGTTTTTATCTATTTGTAAATGAGGTTTTTACCATTTAATCTTTTGCCTTCGCCACTATTCTGCCATTTATTAAATAAATCCTAATAAACATTATTTATAAAGAACAATCTGATCTGTTTTTATTTTTAAATATAATAAAAATTTACTTTTTGATGAATAAAATATTTTAAATTGAATATGGAATGCTTAATTGCGTTATTATAATTTTAATTTTGCCTTATCTTTTTGGGTGATTAAATTTCTTACAATGAAAATTTTAGATAAATTGCATTTCGAATAATGTGTAATTGAAATATATAAGTGCAATTTTTCTCCTCAACCAATTAAAATGTTTAAAAGATACTTACTGGTAAGCATAAATTCAGAAATTTGAAAAATACAAGTTATTTTAAATTTAATAAATTCAAAAATTAATATTTTCAAATGTTAGGAGCAATTGGATTTACTTTAGATGTTAATGCAGTGGAAATGTAGGTTGTGTAATTTTAACTTTTAAAAACAAGTTCCTAATGGAGTTTATGAGGGTAGGATTCCTCTTTTAAATACTTTAGAAATCTTAGTATATAATTATTTATAAGTTAGTTTAATATTCAAACTTAATGAAATCTAGACAGTAAGTAACCTACATATTTTGGATAAACTAATTCTTACTAGAATTTTAATTGAACCCAAACTTAAATTGTTCATGTAAAATAAAACTTTTGATTTTTCTGAAACTTAATATGTTAATATAAAATTGTAGTGTAATTTATTTATATTGTTAAATTCATTCTATATTTTTAAAAATTTATTGATTTGACTATATTTTGCCATATTCTAAAAAGTATGGATCGATTTTCTGTTATGATTTCTGCATCAGCTAAAATCCCAGGTTTAAGTTTGATAATGGAATCTTTTTCATTTCTTATTAAACCAACTTTAATTAAAAATACACTGTCTCTTAATGGGATATTTGAAATGTAATCTATTTTACCATTTAGATACCCATATTCTTGATGAGGAAAACTTCTAACTTTGAGAATTACTTTTTGATTCTTTTTAACTTTAGAGGAGGTAGATTGAGGAATAAACATTTCACCAAAATAATCATTTTTTTCTGTATGGACATAAAAAAGGGGGTCACCAGATTTGATAAATTGGTTCTCTTGCAAAAAGTTTCCATACACTAAGATACCTTCCACTGGAGAGGAAATAATAAATTGTTTTTTCCAATTTTCAGCCTCGCTAATGAAACTATTTAAAGAATGAGAGAATTTCTTTTCTTCTTCGAATATTTGATTTTCGATTTCTGAAAGCTCTTTATTCTTTGATAACAAATTACTTTTATTTGAAATTATATTATTCTCTATTTGCGGGATTGATTGTCTTTTTGATAATAGTGCAGCTTCTTTTTGTTGTAGCTCTAAAGAACTAATAATTTTCTTATCTGCTAAACTTTTATATTTTTGGTATTCTGCCTCAGCTAATTCTAACTCTTTTTTTTGTAATTCGTAAGTTTGGTTAATTCGTTGGTTTTGTTCATTAACATAGTTTAATTCATTATTGACTATTTTTTTTCTTTTTCCAAAAATACCACCTTCACTAATAGCTCTATAACTAATATAAGACAAATAAAAATTTTGAAAAGAATTTTGCAACTCTCCTAATTCAAGATTATATGGAGAAAAATTATCATCAAGTTCTATTTTATTTATTTGGTTCGATCGAATATTTTTTAAATAATCTAAAATTTTTATTACTTGATCGTGGTCAGCAACACTTTCTATATAGGCTATATCTTGATTCTTTTTTACCCAGACCCCTTCTTTTACTAATAATTTTACCAAATTTCCATCAACTTTACTAAGCAGCATTTTGGGTGCATTATCAGAATTAAATTTTAAAGGTGCATTAACTATTTCAGGATATTTAATAAATACGGAAATACCTAATATCATTAGTATTGTAATGAGGATAAAAGAAATCCCACGCTTCAAAAGCCAAGAGGGTGGTTTCGCAATGATATCTTGTAATTCTTCCGAATGGATATCTTCTTCAATTAATAGATATTTTGGCATTTTATTTTCCTAATTCTAATTGATTTTTGACTAATTCGTAGTATTTACCTTTTTTTGATGTTAATTCTTTGTGATTCCCTTGTTCAACTATTTCACCTTTTTCTAATACAATTATATTATCCGCATTTTTAACAGTACTGAGTCGATGTGCAACCACAATGACGGTTCTGTTATAAAAAAATTGATTTAACTTCTCTACAATTATTTTTTCATTATTTGCATCCAATGAATTCGTGGCTTCATCCAAAAAGATGTACGTTGGTTCTTTATAAACTGCTCTTGCAATCATTAATCGTTGCTTTTGTCCCTGACTAATTCCTTTTCCCGCAGTTCCTATTTTTGTTGCTAATCCAAATGGTTCTTCTTCAATAAATTTTTCCATATTTGCAATATTAATTGCTTGTTGAATTTTTAATTCATCTATTTGGTCTTCATTTATGGCAATATTATTTTCTATACTATCAGCAAAGATGAAATTATCTTGTAAAACAGATCCACAACTGTCTCGCCATAAATTATAATTAATTTGATCCAATTTTTTACCTCCAACTAATATTTCACCTTCCTCGGGTTGATAATATCGCAAAAGTAATTTGAGGATTGTGGTTTTTCCAGATCCACTAGCCCCAACTATTGCTGTTGTTTTTCCTTCTGGGAATGTTAAATTCAATTTATTAAAAATAGGTTCATTACCTGCACCATAATATCTAAATGTTAGATTTCTCATTTCTATTGTTTTATCTTTTGGAAGTTGCGTTAAATAATCCTTTTGAATATCTTCTTCCTCTTCAGTCTCATAAATTTCATTTAACCTTTCTAAACTAATTTTAGCATCTTGATAAGATTGCATAAATCCTAATAATAGTTCAACTGGATTACTAACCATACCAACTATGTATTGAATTGCCATCATACCTCCTAATGTAATATCTCCATCAATTACAGATTTCGCAGATATATAAGTAATTAAAATTCCCTTAGCTTGGTTAATTGCCATAGATCCGATGGATTGATATTGAGATAAAGCTAAACTTTCAACCTGATAGTTAAATAGCTTTGCTTGCAGATTCTCCCATTTCCAACGTTTTTGTTTCTGTGCGTTATTTAGTTTTATATCACGAATACTCTGAATCATCTCCACAACATATGTTTGATTATCAGATGAAATTTTAAATCTCTTATAATCCAATTCACGTCGATAATTCATAAAAGCTAAAATCCAAAAAGTATATAGAAAAGTAGCAACTATAAAAACAATGAAAATTAATTTGTTATAAATTAACAATAATGTTCCAAATATTAACATGTTGATTATAGAAAATAACGTGTTAAGTGTACTTCCTGTTAGAAAACTTTCTATGCGTTGTTGATCTGACATACGCTGCATTATGTCACCATGAGTCTTTAAATCAAAGAAATTCATTGGTAATTTCATGATTTTGATCAATAAATCTGTTAAAATTGATATGTTAACACGTGTGCTAATATGTAACATGATCCATGACTGTATGAACGAGACAGAAACACTACCAATGAAAAGCATTAATTGTGCTATAAGAATTAGATTGATAAAGCTTATGTTCTTTGTATTAATCCCTATATCTACTACAGATTGGGTAAGAAATGGTGTAATTAAGGACAATATTGTACCTAATAACATTCCTAAGATTAATTGGATAAATAACTTTTTATATTTATAAAAATACGTAAAAATTTTACTCCAATCTAATTTTAGGTCTGGTTGTTCTTCATTATTAATATAAAAGTTAGGACTAGGACTCAATATTAATGATAAACCAGTATGTAACTCTTTAGTAGAATACCAGTTTTTTGAAAAATCTTTTTCAACATAAGTAATTATTCCAGATGCTGGATCTGAAAGGTAATATTTGTTTTTACTTATTTTATATAATACCACAAAATGATTCTGATTCCAATGTAATATACAAGGAAGTTCCACATCTTTTAATTGCTTTAGTGAGAGCCGAACACCATAGGTGCGAAAACCTATTTTTTCAGCCGCTTCAGAAATACCTAACAAATTAACACCATTTTTTGTAGTTTGACATAGTTTTCGGATTTTATGAATAGATACTGGCTGACCATAATACTTGAAAATTATACGAAGACAGGTGGCACCACAGTCCATCTGATCTATTTGTTTAAAATGAGGAAATCGTTTGAGCATTAAAGAATCAATAAAGAGTGCAATAGTTTAGTTCTATAAAATATTGTAAAGTGTATTAAAAAATAAGTGTGCTAATTATCAATAAAGTACTCATAAATTATAAATTAGGTAAACAAGCTTAAATTTAGGGAATATTTAAATATGATTTTTTGTTAATAAGATTTTCAAAATAGATATTATTTCTTAAATAATATTTTTTTCTATTATGTTTTTAAATATTTTGAAATTTTTTTTATTTTTTGAATTTTATCAGAACATCTAATAAAATCTACTTTTATTGGATGATCAATTTGATGATTATCTGAATTGCCAAAATTTTTCTGAATTGATATGAAAGGATGTATTACATATTTATTTGGGCTCATTTCAGAAAATTTGCCATCCGAAGTAACGTTCGAATCAATACCTTCATTTAATATTTGATCATAAAATTTGTTATGTATAATAATAAATTGCATATTATAAAATTCACTTATCCAGCATAGGTTTTCATCCACAACTACAATATGAGATACATCTGATACCCCCCCTAAGACAATATCTGCACCTAAATAAGCACTTCTATAAATGTTTTTAAATAATGTAGTTCTATTATAATTTTCAGTAAATACATGATTATCCTCACAAATAATAATTACTTCATCTTCACGTTCCTTAGCTAAAGCGATGACTTTTTTTATGCTCATCCATAAGCCTAATGCCCTATTTTCATTTTCACATGCTTCCACAATTTCAATTGAAAATTCATTCCTATTTTGGAATTCATTTAGTACATTTGATAACTTATCTAAGTTATTTTTTAAATTAATTATGTATACTGGAATTTGTAAATCTTTAATTGTATTATCACAAATTACAGGTATAGTAGAATTTAATATGTGATTATAAATACTATCTAGAAAAATTAATTTATTTGCCATGTCAAGAAAATAATTATCCAAAATACCTTTCTTATTGTTTTTAATTGTCACGTCTGAATATCCAAAATCTTTTTGAATTGATATAAATGGATTTATTAAATAAATATCATTACTTAATTTGGATATCCATTTATCGATTACGTCTATGTTATTAAAGGTTGTATTAAGAATTTTGTCATAAAATTTTGAATAAATAATTGAAAATTGCATTCCTGTGAAATGGTCAATCCAGTATAAATCACTGTTTATTTTAACACCGTAATCAAACCAACTTACACCTCCTAACAATACATCAGCTTCTATTTTATTAACTATTTTTACTAAATTTTTGAATCTTTCAAAGTCAAAGTTTTCAGTAAAAACATGGTCATCCTCACAGAATAATAAATAAGGTAAATTTTGACTTTTTGCAAGCTTAATTATATTAATTAATGATTTATAAAGACCTTTCGCAGGTGTTTTATCAATAATTGCATCATAAAAATGGACTTCAAATTCTAATTGCCCTCTAAATTCTTTTATTATATTTTTCTTACGATCAATTCTATGTTTTAAATTAACAATATATGTTGGGATTTTATTTCTCATGTATAATAATTTAGTGATTTTATAAATTTTAGTATTTATTATTTATTAATTGATTTAAAGCTTTATTTAAATTATTTTAACCATAATTTGATTAACTTTTATAAGTTTATAAATCGTTATATTTCAGTTAGTATTAAATTTTAATTATTTCCTTTTCATATTTAATGTTATAATAGAAGAATTTATATATTTTTTAATAATATTTAATTTAAAAAATATAACATATATTACTTTATGGAATAACACTATATTACAAGATTTTAAATATTAAATGCTTATTCAATCAACCAATAATCTATTACTATAAAGTGATCCGCCCATTAATAGTTAGTAATAAAATAGCTTTTTATAGCTGACGCATTATTATTTATTGATTTTGTGCAATTCCAATGATAAAATATTGTTACTGTTTCTGTTTTAACACTTAAAGTAAAAGTGTCCATAGCAACACACTCAAACTTCCAACAACAGATTCTCCGGATTCAACTAGAAGCCTATCTAAAACATTTTTTAATTGTTGACATGAAAATTCTTCTGTCTCATTTAAGTTTAAATTTGAAAATGATATCTCTTTCAAAAAAAAATTACTTTTAATCATCAAATATTTACTTACTAACGAATATTTTGGGGAGGTTATTTCCAGTAAACATTCTTCTTTGACTAATTTCACTTGCATCTAATTGTGGCTTTTTTCTAGAAAAAATTTTTTAATTCTGAAATTTTATAACTATCTGGATATTCAAAACCATTAATATAAATAGTTGGAGTAGCTCTGATTTTCATATTATCACACCATTCCCACATTGCATTTATTTTGGCTTTTTGATTTTCTAATTCGAAATCAATTGGATATTTTTCAGCGAAATTCGTATAAATTTTCAGATGAGATGAATACCAATCATCTAAAGCTTGCATAATTTTATTTTGCCCATACTTTTCTTGTATGGCTAGAAGATGTGTAACAGGAGCTGTTTGCGAATCTGATTGCTCACCAGAAGCAGTAAAAATAATTCTAACCTTAACATCATTATTTCGCTTTATAATTTCCTCTAATTCTGGATGAGCTTTTGAGCAAGGTTCGCAAAATGGATTACAGACTTTAACAATTTCGTTTTTTGCGTTTGGATTTCCAATAACAATTCCCAAATTATCTGTAGGATATTTTATTTTATCATTCTTATAAAGTAATGTTTGGAATATTTCTGAATTATATCGAAGTTTTCGCCAATTTTTATTCATATTCTTGTATTTGCGAGAATTTTTTATAATTGGTAATAATGAATAAACAGCCAGAACTATAAATAAAAACAAGCTAAGGCTCAAAAGATAATTGTAGAGATGACTTATAGAAAAAATAAAACCATTAACTTTTATGAAGACCAACGAACTAATAAAGTTGATAATTAAAGCGAATTGAATAATCAAACATAAAGGACACCATTGTTTAACAATTTTGGCTTGATAATAAAATGAGAATATGATATATGGACTTATTATTATTGCCGAGATAATAATTATATAGGTATAAATAATATGCGTAGTAAAGAAAATTTGTAAGGTAAAAAGTGTAGCCATATAAGAGAAACCCCAAATAGACCAACTAATTCCAAAAAATGATGAATGTGAAGAATTAAGTATTGAATCACAATTTAATTTTTTAGTATTGCCTCCACACACTTCCCTTATCACCGGATTATTGGTTTCAATATGATATAATAATAATAAATTAGAAATCAATAATCCGACAAATGATGTTGAGGTAAAAACAACATTTATCCATGATATATTAAGTTGATAATTAAAAATGATATTAACTAAAGTAAATATAAGTAAAGCACAAAACATATAAATTGGCATATTTTTAGCAATGTTAATATTTCTTTGTTTTACCAAATTTGACTTCAAGTTTGCTTCATCCTTTTTATGATTGTCATCTGTTAATAAAACTACACCTTTATCAATATTTTCAAATTCTAAAAAAGATATTGTATCATATTTATGCTTTTCCGGATCTAGATACGTTATATCTTTATCTGTCACATTACTCACTAATGTAAAACTGGCTTTTTGCCAATTTTTCTTTTGTATGGAACATACAAATGGGGTTTCAAAATCTACATAACTAAATTTTCCTTTGTTTATAGCTGCTGATTCGATACCATATTCAAAAAGTGTATCCTTAATTGTTAATAATGAAGGATTATCTATATGGTTATCCAATAAATAAATTAAGTTTAATTTAGTATACTTTACTTGATAGATTTCTAATAAATTTTTGCAAACAAAATGCAAATCATTCTCTTTTTTAGCATTAAGTACTTCAAGAAATCTCATAAGGTTAATTGGTTGTTTTTTTCAATATTATCAAAAATAATTAAAATAAAAAATTGATTTTAATTTTTATTTTAATTATTTTTGATAGTATAGTTATAATCTCTATTTTAAATTATATAAGATTAGATGCTTCCTAAATAAGGAAAATATGGTGTTGGATTTATATAAGAGGGATTGCTACATTTAATTCGTTAAAATTGATCCTTCGAAATGGTTAATATAAACGTATTTTCTCAGATTTTAAGTCTAATAGACCTCGCCTTTTAAATAGACTGGTTCTGCATTACAAATCAGTCAAACGTCTTAAAGGCATCAACAGCAGGACTCATTTTGAAAACATGAGGTTTAGCCAACTCTCCTCAACCGATTCGCTTAGTGATATTTCTAATGGACTACGCAGTACTTACTTAATGCAAAATAAATCAGCAAATCTTTCCAACATTATTGCCCATTGGAATCTTAGCCTTTTTAGAGATCTAATATTACAAGCTTTCGGATCTAATATTTAACAGCTCCCACATGAAAGACCGGAATTGAGAAGACATAGGCGTAAGGTGTTTTTGATCTACAGTTATTCCACTATCCTTGAATGTATTTGATTGGGTGAAGTTCCGTACTGCTAAGGGAACAGTAAAGCTTCAAACAATATTGGACAACGATGGTTTTATGCCATCAATTGTTTACATCGCTAATGGTTAATAACATGAATCCAAATTAGCCACGAGAATGTCATTTTTTAATGGAAGTGTACTTGTTTTAGATCGCAGCTATGTTAATCTTGCATAGATGAACGTTTTGGACAGCAACAAAAACTGAGTATATGAGTTCTTCACCAATAATATCAATTGGAAACCAGCGAAAGTGGCAGCTCTTTATAAAGTGCGCTGGGAAATTGAGACTTTCTTTAAACACAACAAGTAACGACTTAAGGTCAACAGGTTCGTGGGTACTTTTGAAAATGCTGTATACATACAGATATAGACGCTTTGATCGGGATTATGCGCATTATGTACATTCAAAAGAAGGCATACAATTGGAGAGCTTTACACCATTGTAAGCAGCAAACTTGCCAAAGATAGCTATGGGACAATCCTAGCAACTATCAGAGGCACTAAGACAGATGACATTGTCCAAGTTTTTAGCGTAGATGTTTAATGTTTCAAATTAGGATTTACTTTTGTTGAACTTAACAATTAGACATCCTAATTATCCCAATAACTTCTATTAAAATTGAATAACTTTTATAGTGAATCAATAGTTCTAAAATATCCTTAAATTAGAGTAGTATAACCATAATATATTGCATATCCAAAGGTAAAGAAGTTCGTATTTTGTCAAGACTTATTATGTCTTAATATAAAAAAAATACTATACTGTAATTTTTCCTTATAATGATTTTATAATAGATGAGTTTATAAAACACAGAAAGTTGAATTTTTTTTTAATTTATTACTTTTATCAAAAATTGATTATTCAACTATTTGAAACCAAAAATGAAAAATATATCATGGATTAGAAAATAATTAATTGTGCACAAAATTTAAATTAATAACATCAGTTTGGAACGTATTAAATAAAAGTTTTTATATTGGTATGACTGTTTAGAATATATCATAAAAAGTAACTGTTTGTAATAATCTTATATACTTGTATTTCATATTTATTGAAAAATTAATCTGAATTTGAATAGGTTAAGATTATTATTGAAATGAAGTTGCAATTAATAACAATTATGATATAAGTAAACTGAGTTATAACAACAAGAAAGTCATTTAGATTATCTATTTATCAATCAATTGTATTGTTTTTTAGAAATGAACAAATGATCATTAGGTAATTAATTGAAAAATCTTTTATATGTTTAAATTTAACAAAAGAAAGTAAAGTTATGATCACAATATTCTTAGCATTAGCAGACGAAGAAGTTACAGAAAATGTTATTGATAAACGAAATATTTCTAGATTGTTTTTAGTTGGGATTTCTTATATTGTACTTCATTTTAAAATAATTAAAGCACATTTTGCGACCTTGATTTAAGTTATATAAAATTTGAAAGAATATTTATTAGTTTATTAATCGATTTTAAATTGGTCTATTATGAAATTTGAAATATCAAAATTTTCATGTATCTTTTTGATATTTATAACCACTAGTGTTTGTGCTCAAACTAAACTTTCTTTAAAAGATTGTTTTAGATTAATTGAGGAACAAAATTATGATGTAATGCAATCTAATTTTAAAATTCTTTTAAGTGAATTAGATTTAAAAGACGCTAAAAATTCATTTTTACCAATCATAAATTTTGGAGCAGGCAATAATTACAATTTAGGACTTGCATTCGATCAAATTTCAGGTGAATTAGTCACAGGGAATAAATGGTCGAATATCGTGAATGCAAATATTAACATGCGTTTTCCCATTTTCCAAAATTATTCATTTCGTAATAGATTAAAGCAATCTTTGCTATCCTTAGAAGTTAATAATTTACTAAAAGAGCAAGTGCTACAAATTCTTCAAATACAATTATTGACGAATTATGTAGAAGCAGCAGCAAACAAATCTTTATATGAAATAAGTCTAAAACAACTGGATTTTGCAATTAAGCAACTTAATCAAGAAAAGCAAAAGTTTGAGATTGGCACTAATTCAATAATAGATATAACTCAAGCTGAAAGTACTGTCGCTAGCAACGAGTTTGTTATTCTTAATAATTTAATAAATTATAAGAATAATATTTTAGACATTAAACAAATAATTGGCATACCTTTAAGTGATTCAATTATATTACAAGATATTGATACAACTGATATTGAAAAAGTATTTTTTTTATACGAGTCAGATAATTTTAAAGATCCTTTTATAAGAAAATCGAAATTAGAAATTAAACAATCTGAATTAAATTTAAAATACGCTAAAGGAGCTTATTTTCCTTCAATAAGTTTTTTTGGAGGTTATGGAACGAATTATTCATCTGAAAGAAAAGACTTTTTAACTGGAAACTACATGCCACTTATTAATCAAATTAATCAAAATAGAAATTTAAATTTTGGACTATCGTTAAGCGTACCAATTTTTGATGCTTTCAAAACAAGAAATAATATAGTAAAATTAAAATTTGATTTGAATTCAAAACATTCAGAATTAAAGAATATAAAAATTGAAAGGCAAAAACTTATAATACTAGCAGAACAGGAATATCAAAGATCTATAAAAGAACATGCATTTAAACTTATGCAAAAGTCTGCTCAAGAAAAAAATCTCTCAGCAGTAAAAGAGCGTTATGAAATAGGGGTTGCCAATGCGATAGAGTATAATAAAGCAATATTAGACTTTAATCTCTCAGAAGAAAATCTCATTAAATGCAAGTATACAATAATTTTAAATCTTGAAACATTGAAAATATTGAGTAATACTTCGAGTTTGTAAATATATAAGAATTGTGATTATTAAGATTTGAATACAAAGATGATTTGAATTATAAAATCAAAATTATTTGTATTTAAGTTTATTCTTCCATTCTTCTTAAAAATATAGAAATAGTAACACATATGGTACTACATTAATAAAAGTGTTCTAAGAAGAATTATTAATTTATATATTCTTTATACACGCAGAATTTGGATTGATGTTCCAATAAAAAATTATTATATTATTGGTAAAATGCAATTTTATATATCATGAACGTTCAGTTATGACATCTTAAATTGAGATTTGTTTTGGAATTAGGCTTAATTTCAAAATATAGATTTTATGTCAATTGAGAAATGATAGTTTTAACCTGACGCAAGAAATTTTGCCTTAATTGTTGAGTAAAGTTCATCATTTAAAAATAAATATAATTTTAAAATCTTATATAACAAATCAGTGTTGAGATTATATGATTTAAGAATAATATGTTGAAGGTGAAAAATAATCAAATTGACGAATCATTTTCGTTAAAGTGAAAATTTAAGTTTAGTTCATATTTAACATTTGTATAAATTTAAAATATTTGACTAGATAAATAAAGGATGCGTGTTTTTTTAGCGTAAAAATTCAAATATTTTTATAAATTCATTTTTTTCCATTCTAAATACCTAGGATCATTACAAAATATGTCACGATTGTATTTAAAGTTAAATTTCTCAACTAGTTCCCATGTGTTAGAATTAATTTGTTCTTCATTGAGAGTTTTTAAAGTTGTATTAACCAAATGATATACAATTGATTTTTTTACAACCATAGGAATTATTCCAATATTAACAAATTGTTCAATAGCACTATTATCAGCAAACCAAAATTTAAATTCTTCATCAAATCCTCCAATTTTAGACCAAACTACTCTTGAAATCATAAAGCACCAACCTGAAAAATGTTTTCCATTAATAACACCTTTTGTATCTCGTTTAATTGAACTTTGCAGGTGAAATCTTGGTTCATGAGGAGATACAACATCATAATTTGGTTTTAGTAATTCAACTAACCAATTATTTGCAAATATTAAATCATTATTTGCAATCATTATCCATTTAGCTTTGCCTAAACTAGCACCGTAATTAGAATATTTATTATAGTTAAATTCTCCTTTCATACGAATAGTTTGGCAATAATTATATTGAACACTTTCAGCTTGTTCTAATACAATGATGTTTATATATATACCGCTTGAGCCTAAAATAGCAGTGTTAATAGCAGTTTGCGTACATTCATGCAATTTTTTATTTTTTGCATTGGAAAGAATGATTAAATCCAATAATGCAGGCGTTACATATTCAAAATAAATATCATTTCTTTTTAGGAGTTTTCGTTTTATTTTTTTAAACCTTTCTCTTTCTAATTTCATATTAATTTTTTTATTTAGATTATGTGGTTAGGTTATTTAAAATTTATAATTTAAGGCTATTTACTAAAATTTTACTATTTTATCAAATTTATATTACATTAATAATTGAACTAAAAAAAAATGGTATATAATTATGTAATAATCAATTTAATGTGAAATAAAAAATACTAGATTAGTAAATCTATTTATTTTAAAAAAAACATTTTTACCTTCTATTAATTTTATTTAAATGATTATACTTAATGAGATTTTGTTTAATTATTTAAAACAATTGGACAATGAAAGTCGGTATTCAGTTGATTTTATTAGTCACTCTTTTCGATAGAAGTTATTAATTATTATTATTAGAAGCAAATAATATTAATTTAAGTTCAATCCTAGTGGATATTGAAGTGATAGGACATGAGTTTGTTTTTAATGTTCATCTCCTTTTATGGAATGTGGATATTCTGGAGTAAGCTGACCCCAGCATCTGGACAAATAAGAAATCGCCATCTGTATTTAGAGGCTGTTAAAGCATGGCATTCTGGCGGATATTGACCCCTCAAATAAGGGTTTGAACAATTTTTTCTGGAGTAAGCTGACCCCTCTTTCGAGATATGGTCATTTTATTCTGGACGATGTTGCCCCCTTTATAACCCACTCATTTTTCATGGGTTTCTGTTTTTTGGTTTATTTGGGCTAGACCTAATCGATATATTCCAATGGCCGGTAAATCAAGACCCATGAGTCAGATCAACAGTTAATACGATTGCACAGGGAGGATTATCCCATTAAAACAATAGCCCGTCATCTTTTCATCAGTAAGAATACGGTGAAGTCCTATCTAAAGAAGTTAACGGACCTAAACTTATCTCTGGAAAGGATATTGGAGCTGGAAGATCCAGTTCTTGAGCGAATGCTCAGATCGGGTAACTCTGCCTATCGGGACGAGCGTTTCGAGCATCTAAAAGAAAGGCTTCCTTATTATGAAAAAGAACTATTACGGATAGGTGTAAACCGGAAGCTTCTATGGGAAGAGTACCTTGTTGCCCATCCACAGGGATATAGCTATGCCCAGTTCTGTTTTCATCTAAAGCAATTACTGGTCTCACGTCGCGATGGAAGCATGGTACTGGACCACGAGCCCTGGGACAAGCTTTTCATCGACTTCTCCGGCAAGAAGCTGGGGTCCATCGACCATGAGACGGGTGAGATCATTTCATGCGAGATATTTGTTGCATGCCTGCCATATTCCAACTATTGCTTTGCCATGGCCGTCCCCAGTCAGCGATCACCCGATTTTCTCTATGCATTGGACTGCTGCCTGCATTTTCTTGGAGGGGTTCCCAGAGCGATCGTTCCGGACAAACTTAAGTCGGCCGTCATACGAACCGATCGGTATGAACCCGAGATCAACAGGTCGATGGAAGATCTGGCCAACCATTATGATACGGTCGTAGTGCCCGCAAGGCCTGCCAGACCCCGGGAGAAAAGTGCCGTAGAGAACCATGTGAAGATCATCTATACACAGGTATTTGCCAAGTTGCGCAATAGGCAGTACTTTGATCTCCCCTCACTCAACCTTGCTATCGGAGAATGTATCGAGAGATTGAACCTGACCAGAATGCAGGACAGGAACTATTGCCGTCAGGAACGGTTTCTCAGCAAGGAGCTGTCCAGTCTCAGACCGCTTCCGCGGGATCGCTTTTCGATGAAGTATTATACGACCCTCAAAGTGGGCACCAACGGACACGAACATCTCAAAAGAGAAAGGCATTCCTATAGCGTTCCTTATGCCCATATTGGCAAACATGCCCTAGTGGTCTATACTGAGCGTTTAGTCCACATCTATGTAGAGAACACACCGGTACCCCTGCACAGCAGGAGTTTTGTTCCCAACAAATACTCGACGCTTCCCGAACACCTTGCTTCCAAGCACCAGCAGTATGGCACCCGTTCGCCAGATTATTATATCAAGCGCGCTCTGGATATCCACCCGGACTTTCACTTACTGGTTGTTTGGGTCTTTGGACAAAGGGACCGATATCCGGAACAGCTCTACAGAACGTGCGAGGGACTCTTCAGATTGCAGCGCAACTATGGGGAAACATTCTTCAAAGCATGTGAAATTGCCTTAAGGAACGACATGCTGTCCTATAAGTTCCTGCAAAGAATATTGGAAAACGGAATGGCGGAGCAACAGCAAGAGACAACGGATAACAGGCAATTGCCACAACATGTAAATATCAGGGGAGCATCCTATTACTCTTAAAAAATGAACTATAAAACTTAGTATCAGATGAATGTAGAACAACAATTGTACGCGCTCCGCTTCCATGGAATGGAGCGTCAATGGAAATCCATGAAAGAAACACGGCAGATCGGGAAACTGGCCCTGGAAGAAGACCTTGCCCTTTTGCTGCAGGCCGAATCTGACAGCCGCTTCGAACTGCGGTTCGAGAGGTTATAGAAGAACGCTGCCTTCCGTTACCAGGCCTCTATTGAAGAGATCAATATGGATGCATCCAGGGGGATCGACAAGATCCAGTTGATGGACCTGGCCACGGGGCAATATATCGAAAGGGCGGAACCGATCATTATCGTAGGTGCAACAGGCTGCGGAAAATCTTTCATGGCGTTAGCTCTGGGGCTCAGGGCTTGTGCCCAAGGTAAGAAAGTCGCTTACTTCAGTATGCAAAAATTGCTTTTGAGAACAAAAATGGCCAGGTTGGATGGATCGATCCACAAGCTTCTTATGAAACTCTCCAAGGTAGAACTGCTGATAATGGATGACTTCGGCCTGGTAAACCTCGACCAACAGCAAAGAATTGACCTGATGGAAATCATAGAGGACAGGCACACAAAATGTTCAACGATCATTGCAAGCCAATTGCCTGTGGCCAGTTGGCATCCTGTGATTGGGGATGATACATTATCAGATGCCATTCTGGATAGGATAGTTCACACATCCCATCGGATTGAACTTAAAGGTGAAAGTCTAAGAAAAAAGAAGTAATATTGTCAGGCCATTTGTAGGCAATCCTGTAAACAAAAAATCAGGGGGTCAATATTGCCAGAAGGGGGGCAACATGACCAGAATATCAATATGTATCTAGTTTATTAATTGAGAAATTTTCAAAAGCGCAGTAGGTCTGTAGTATGAAAAGTTTAATCAGGATAGCTTATTCTTTATTATTAAAAATAAGACAAGGGTAGATCTGTCATAAATAAAAATCAAATTTATATTGATAAATATAAATGTTTAATAATTTTGGATTCATAAAAATGAACATTTTTGAATTTGAAGCAAATAATAGAATTATTAAATTAAATTCGTAAACCTCTCATTTGTTTGTAAAGACCTCTGTCAGATAGACCATTCTTTTTGAAGTATATTTGATTTCAAACTTATTAAATCTTTATATTTCCTCTCTTATCTCAAATATTTCTAACAAAAAACCAACATTATGAAATGAATTTCATTGATTGAAAATGACGCTCGTTAGAAATAGACGAAGAGACTGTTTCTGATAAGGATATAATAAATTGAATTTATGTTTTCATCATAAATATTTTTTGATTTGTTTTTCAATAGTTTCTATAGTTATTGAGCGTTCCATTATTTTATTATCCTTCGCTCTAACAATTAAATAAAGAGGTACCGATGAAATATTTAAATGTTCAAACCGGTTATTATATTTCTCCCAATCGACCCAATACATATAAAATGAAAATTTGTTGTTAATATTGTAATTGTTCCAAGAATCCATATCACTCATTATGGCTAAAGAAATTACTGAAATTTTGTTTTTTAAAGACGGATCTAAAGAGATTTTATTCAATTCTGTATGACCTTTAATACAGGGACCACACCATGTTGCCCAAATATCTATTAAATAAAATTCCGTATTTAATGTTGCTGGATTATCTGATATCAATATAGAGTCACCTATATCAATAAATTCTTCTTGGTCTTGTTTTAAATTGTTTGAATAGAAGCGATCGATTTCATGTTTGAGCTCAAAAAGATTGTTATTATTTGGTTCGTGTTGTTTAAGACATTCATAAGTTTCCATGATTTCAGTATGAAATTCTTTTAAAGAAGGAATGAGGAAAGTATACATTTTGTTAAATGCATATTTTGATGTTGGATGTTCTCTTATAAGTTTTAATTCGCTTAATATTTTTTTGTTATTTATTTCCTTATAATCAATATTCAAATCCAATATATCAGACTCAAACTGATCATTAATATTTTTAAATAATTTTTTGACATTATTTTCATAGTCTATATTGTTTTTACTTGTATTGTCGATAGAAAGATTTTGACCTTGGCTATGTAGTGTAGTAAAAATCCAAATTGAACATAACAACAGAGCAAACCTAAAAAATATATGCATATTTTTATTAATTTAATATTTTTATTAACTAAAATTTTCCAATTTCTTTTTAAACAAACTTCCAATTTTTGTCTCTTTTTCTGTTGTGCTTAATTCATCAAAAAAAGATTTATATTTTTCATTTGAAAAATTAGGGTCACTCATTAAAATATATGCTTTTTCAATATTTATAAGTTGATTATTTTTAATAATACTAGAATATAAATTGTCTAATAATTTATTTATTACTTCA
Source organism: Sphingobacterium sp. HJSM2_6 (assembly GCF_049316305.1). NCBI lineage: Bacteria > Pseudomonadati > Bacteroidota > Sphingobacteriia > Sphingobacteriales > Sphingobacteriaceae > Sphingobacterium > Sphingobacterium sp. HJSM2_6. The sequence goes on along the minus strand of NZ_JBMOXB010000026.1, from coordinate 7,194 downwards.
ATTTCATTCTTAGATTCAATATTAATTGATTGCTGGTTTAGATTTTGTAATTCTGATCTTTTTTTGACCAGAGAATGGGATCTGTTTCCAACTTTTAACCATGTATTATAAAAAAAAGAATCAGAATTTACATTTGATAAATATTCGTATAATCCACTTTCTGGGCTGTTCAAAATAAACTCAACCTCAAAATTGCTCTCATAACTTAGTAAAATGGTTGCTCCTCCGTGTGCATGGTTTAAAGAAGCTGGTTCTGGGTTTGCAATAGAACCTTCAAAAAAAAATCTATTATCTTTTATTATTGAAGAATCTACTTTCCCACTTAAATATTCAAGATAAACATAGTTACCATTTTTCAACGGACCACTAATCGACATTTGGGGATTTATTTCATTTTTTATGAAACCTTTAATAGAATATGATTTCTGAGCAGAGGATTGTAAATAGAAGCAGATTAATAAAAAAAAAACAAAATATCTTAACATAAAAAGTAAATTTATTTTAAATACTGCAATAACCCTTTCGTTATTGCAGTCATTGCTAATTTAAGGAAGATTATTAATTAGATACGAAAACCGACCTCCAGTCAGTTGCTGTTCCTCCGCCTGCTACTATACTGTTATACGTTGTTTTACATTTATCTGAGCAAGTCGTTTCTGTTGTTGGTGCTGGGTTTAATGTAATTGGATACCAAATTCCGTCACCGGCCTTTACGGAACAAGAACAAGAAGTAGTTCCACTACCACCACTACCACCACTACCACCACTACCATCAAAACCACCAAGAACATTTTTTAATTGTACTTTTGAAAGTTGTTCAACTTCATTGAGATTCAGGTTTTTGAATGAAATTTTTTTCATAAAATAAAGAGTTTATTGGTTTAAAATAGCACTCCACTCACACGGAATACTTGAGTTTAAATAAATATGAGGATTGTGAGCTCCTCTTTTATATTGGTTAAAATTTAGATGTTATTAAATGTATTAAAAATCTCGAAATTAAATATAATAATTTTATTTAAAATCATAAGTCGTGAAAATTTTCCTGTCTTGTATTAGATTTATTTAGTAATCCCCACTACATTATTTTCTAACTTTTTATTTTGTGTTTTTAACAAAAAATTCTTACTGCCGTCAAAATTTTTATTTTTTATTAAATAAATATATATAAAATATTTTTATATATATTTTTAAATTTAAAAATATATATAAAATAATATTCATAAAATTCTCGCAAATTTAATATGAATTAAACAAGTCCATTGGGGATTGAATAGGTTTTATTGGAAGCGGTATTGAATTGCATACATCATTAGAGATCTTTCAAGCGAAAATAGAACATGGTTTTGAAATATGGATTGTGTTCGATTACATTATTAACCATTTCATATTGGAGCGATCCAATATTTTTGCAAAGCGATATTTAAGGTCAAGTCGGACTAAATTGAAAAGTATATCAATTTTACCTAATTATATCAGATAAGGATTGTTTCATATAATTGTGATTCATTAATTTCTCCTACTATTGTGCTTTAAATCAGTATATCCATTCCTTTAAAGTGATTTTTTAAAAGCTTAAAAATTGACTTCCAATCTGTAATTTGAATATTATTTATTTTACTGCAATATTTATTGAGTGGAAATTGTACATTGAAATTTTCCAAGAGCTCCATTCCTCTACCTGTTAAGCAGATGGAATTTCTCATATTCAGGAAGGGCACTATGATTATGGCGCAAGATTCTATGATGCGGAAATAGGTAGATGGAATGTTTTTACCCTCTTAGCGGACCACCAGGACCAAATCGGAATGCCCCATACAGCGCATTTTGGAATAATCTAATTATGTAAGATGACCTTGTTGGCAATGTTCTTTCTGTTCATGGTTGGATGCATTGGAAATGTTGGATTTGTGTTGTATGATGTAGGTGTTTTGGTTCACGAAAAAACCACAGGAAAAACAAGTGTTGAAAATTAGGCGGCTCTAGGGCTGATGGCACTTCTATTTTTGATCTAATTTTCGTAAGTGATGGGCAAGAGGTTAAATCAACAAGGAATGCGGTTATTAAAGCTAATAATGCGTTAGATGTTGCTAAAACTGCAGATAAAGTAGACGATGTAATGAAGAATAGAGTTTATATTTAATAAGGAACAAAAGTGGCTATTAAAAATGCTGATTGTAAAATCAAAGTTGAATGAATTATTGACCATAATACAGGTAAGCCTATAGAAAAAGGGTAAGATTATTTTTTGACACAAAACAGGCCAAGAATGAAGTGAGTATAAAAAGGACCCAGCCAAACCAAGATAAAACAAGGAAAAGGATTTAAAAAGCCAGAATAGTCCAAAGAAATATTAAATAGAAGACAGGAAGTTTAATGTGTCACACAAATACGATGAAAACCCAAAAAAATAATCAACTGAAGATAATTAAAAGATTGGAAAATGCTGTTTAGCTTGGCAAATCAACATTGATTAAATCTTTGATACAGGAAGGGTGTGATTTTAATGCAGTAGATAAGAACGCAAGTACTGTTATGTACGATGCTATTACAGAAGGCTTTCAAGATATAGTTTTAGAACTATGCGTAGCAAATGCAAACATAAAAAATCAAGATAATGATGGAAAAACCCCATTTCATTTTGCATCGATACATAGTCAATTGGAGATTGCAGGAATATTATTTAAATATAATGCGGATGTTAATTTAAAAGATGAGAATGGTAATTATCCGATTTTTGATTCCATATTTAATTCAAAAAAAATTATAATATTTTTTTTATAGAAAGAAAATAATGCGGACTATACAACGCTTAATAATTATGGAATTAATCCTAAAGAGCTCGCTGAAACAATTCCATTAAGTCAATTAGAAACATGTTAGCGTTTCCCTTCAAAATGAAATTCAACTACTATTTTACATTTGCTTGTAGAGCTTTTGTACTCCAAACCTTACCTAGTATGATAATTGGAATTCTGTAGTTTTCCTTCAAAGTTTTTTGCAGTTTTGAAATGTGACTTTATAACTTCGATTTAGCTTCCTATAGGTATTTCATTTCAATTTACGTAAGATGCTGACACACAGAGAGGTGTTTGAGTGCATAAAGGTGTTATCCTGGAAAGCTATTATACAAGTAGCTGCGTTGAGGATTCGAATCCCTTCCTCTCTGTTTAATTAAAATAAAACCAACTGAAAATCAGTTTGTTTTGTTATTTTATAAATTTAAGGGGAATGATTAGGGGAGAGATTTAGTGTTAATATAAATTACAACTTATACATCATCAAACTCTTGAATAATGTCTTTTGCCTCAATAGGATTACCCAAGCTGACTAAGGTTTCAATAATTGTTGATGGCTGTATACGATCTTTTGTTTTATAAGCCAATAGGTATAATAATGCTTCAGAACTTAGTAAAATGAAACGTTTTATATTAGTATTCCAAGTTATCTCATTGATAAAACTATCGAAATTTGACTTGAACGAATTACTTACAATTATGAATCCTATTTTCTTATATCCTTTTTTTTGTAATTTAGGGCAATAATGATTGATGTATTCTTTAATTGCTCTGTCATCTATACCTAAGCTATATCCGTTAGAATATGCTTTTGCATCTACTATAAAAGCTGTGTTTTCTTCACGATGTCTTAAAATAGCATCTGGATTTCGACCACTTCCTTGAACAAGAATTTCTACTTCAAAATCTAATTGTTTGAATATTTCAGCTACTAATTTTTCATAAGCACTACCTTTTGACGAAGATGATTTCTCGGTCTCAGCACCAAGCTCTATTAATTTAGAAACTTTAGGAATTAGATAATCTGATAATTCAAAAGAAGCAGTAATTGTAATCGATTTTTCTTCTTCTATCTCAATCTCTACCACAGAAGCTTTACTTTCTTTTTTAGTTGAGGATGTTATTTGTTTATTTGGGTTACCCTTGAAATTCCAAAAAGCGTGTTCTGCCTCCCAATTTGATTTTGCTACACCTGTATATTCAGATAATATCTTTTTAATTTCTTCATTTAAATTAAAGAAATATTCATACGCATTTACTTGAGAAGTTGTTTCTTCCCAAAGCTCTAATTCAGTATACGCATTAATCAATGACGTATACAAAATAGGCCATTTATCAGCATCTTGTACCTGCCAATAATAGGATAAGAAGTACGATACAGAACCAGGATTGGGAACTTTACGTTTGTCCTTAGCTTTGCTGTATATTTCTAGACAGTATTTCTCTAACTTAGAAAGTTTACTCAATGCATCTTTCAAATCTAAAGGTTCTTTGATACACTCTTTTAGTAAATTAACTAATTGAGCAATATTTACTTCACTGTTCTTTACCAATTGATTAAAAAACATTTGACCTTTAGTTGCTGTAAAGCCCCATAAGTTATTTCGTTTATTAAAACTGTCAATATTCGTTTTGAACTCGTATATATTGATAGTATTCGATTGAAATTCATTTATAAACTTTTGAAGCTCTATAATGGCAGCACGTCTTGAATCATCTATGTTTACTAATTCTTTACCTTTGGTATCAACAACCAATCGGTTTGATTTAATATAGTTATCCCAAATGTTTTTTATTTGTATTTGCTTATTGGTTGGTATCATTATAGTACTTTTATAGAATATAGTTTGTCAATTATTTCTTTAAATCCCTTAAAATCTTCTAATTTAAATTTTTCAAAATTATTTTGAATATAATTTTTAGGATCTTGAAAAGATGATAAATCTTTAAAGCGTTTAGCACTACTTACTTTATTAAAGTAATATTTTTTATAGCTAGAAAGCAAAAAATAGTCTTCTAATAAGAAGTCTTTAGGGAAATTTTTAGTACTAGTTTTGGGATATACAAATGCGTGTAAATTTGTTTTACCAGTCTTTGATATTTTTTTATTTAATTCTGTCACTGTTTTTCGTCCAGGATCATCATCATCACAAATGATAAATAAATTTTGGTTGGAATTTATAGACCTATAAATTTTATTATAGATTTGAATTGTATTGTCTGCACCTCCGCCATTAATAAAATCAAAATTTAATATTTTATATTTTGCATCAACTGTTTTGAAATATCTTAATGCTCTTGTTAAATATTTCTCATCGTACTTACCTTCAACTAATATAATGTCGTTTTTAGATGATACAGCAATTACACCATCCATTAAAGAAAAGTCATTCCCTGAGATATTTTTAATATCGGAAAACTTACTAGCATTAGTAACGTTAATACCTGAACCTTTATCATTTAAAATAAATGTAGATTCGTCAGGAAAACTGTTTAACAAACTAGGAGAGTGAGAGGTTAAAACAGAACAATATTCTGATTCCTGTAAATAGCTTTTTAGTTCTTTTTTCTTAACAATGTGTAAATGAGAATCAGGCTCATCTAAAAGTATTATAGAATTTTTATTTGCTAAAACATTTAATATACATTTAATCAAAATCAATCTTTTTTCTCCTTCACTCAACTGTTTTAATCCTAGGTTCTTATTTTTGATTTCAATCCTAGTAAATAACTTTTTATCTCTCTTCATTCCAACAGCAAAGAGTAGGAAAAATAATTTTCTACAATTCTTTTGATTATCTCCAGTCTGTAATATTAAAATATCTTTTATCTCATTTATGTGCAATGCACTTGCTTTGTCGTCTTGGCGTATTTTAATTGTACGAATTAATTGTAAAGCTTCATTATACGCTTTTTCTCCATCATCAATATTTTTTTCATACCATTCGATCTTACGGTCAAAACTACTCGAGAAAACAAATTGAATTGATATATCTGTTAATTCATTTACTTTTAGAATTTCTCGAATGTAATCGCTAGAGTTATCATTTGCCAAAAGAGTTAATAATGCAATCTGCCAACTATATTTATTAACATAAACTAGCTTTTGTTTTTCTTTATATGAGCCTCTAGCTAATTTATTAAAATATGTAGAATAGAACTTTGAATAAATTTCTTCCCACATTCTTTGTTCATCCCCACTATAACAAGCAAAAATTTCAGATGGTAAATAATCTATTTTCGATCTTTTAATTCCCTTGTTTTTTACTTCCTCTCCTTGCTTAAGTAAAGTATAGACTCCGTTTTCGATTTGAATTTCTTTGTTGTCAATTGTGTATATTATTTTATATTTGAAATTGTATCCTGGATGAAAATCCTTAATACTTTTATTTTGATACAAACTTCCAAAAATCAAACTAATTGCCTCTAAAACATTACTTTTTCCTGAACCATTTAACCCTATTAATGCGATATAATTTTCAGAATTACTGAAATCGAAAACAGTAGTTTTCTTTAAATTTTTATATCCTTTTATCTCGAGATATTTAATTTTCATAATTGGTTAGTAGTTTAACTTGGTGTTTTTTTACTGAAAAATCAGTTTTTCAAATTCTTCGTTGGCTTGCTGTTTTAATAGTTTGGATTTACTATTACTCACTAAAGCTAACGACCTTAATTTCTTAATTTGTTTTACGATTGACTCTTGCTTATTAATATCTTCAACAACTGGAATTTCAATCTTCAATAGATTATTTACTCCTAATTCTGTTTGTTTAGTTGCCTGAGCTGACTTTATCTGATTTACTTGTTCTTGTCCAAAAGAACTATTAAACAATTCTACAAATAGTTCAGGATTAAACAACTTTTTATTAAGCCTCAATAGCAGAATGTGGCTGTCATATATAAGACCTTCGAAATCTTTTGAAACATAACTTGCACGTCCAATTGTTCCATCTCCAGTTGAATTAATAATGATATCTCCTTCTTTTGTGAAAAATTTTTTGTCAATATTATTATACCATTCTGGAACAACTGTTTTTGCAAATTCTATTTCAATTTTATTCCAACGATTACATTTCTGATTTAAAATGTATTTTTCTGATTTTTCACTATATTTTGGACTTTTACCTCTAAATACATCCTCTACAAGAGATTCATATTTACTCAACGGTTTTAGATTGAATTGTTTACTTTCAAAACCAGAGCTCGAAAGCAATTTATCAGTACCCCATTCTAATACATCTTTAAACTCAACTAAATTTAATCCCTTCTTGTTTTCATTTTTAGTGTAGGCACTAATTCCTATTTCAGTATACAAATATTGTACGTCTTCAAACTAAATTAGACACATTAGGATGAAACCTTAAGGAGACTTTCGAGTTATAAATTTATTAAT
>NZ_JBMOXB010000025.1:0-29453 GCF_049316305.1 Sphingobacterium sp. HJSM2_6 | reverse complement strand
ATACCAAATTCTTCCTATATCGAGTAATGAAACTATATGCTTAAGAATTTATTCCCCCCAAGAATTCCACTTGATCCTAATTCCATTACTTTCATCTCTATTATTTATATTATCTTTAGCGTCTACTAGTAAATAATGGACTCAATTTAAAATGGAAGACAACATAGAATTAACTCAATTAACTACAGAAGAAATTAGGGTATTAGGCTCTTTATTGGAAAAATCTAAAACCACACCAGAATATTACCCGATGACTTTAAATGCATTACAAAGTGCTTGTAATCAAAAAAGTTCAAGAAAACCTGTCGTGCAATATGATGAAAACTTAATCATTTCCACATTAGATGCCTTAAAAAAGAAAGGTCTTATTTCTACAGTAGTTGGTGGCGGATCACGAGTAACAAAGTATAAGCATAATGTTGCCATCAAATATCCATTACTACCTCAAGAATTGGCAGTACTATGTTTATTATTTTTAAGAGGGCCGTTAACCGCAGGTGAAATTAACAGCAATTCTGGTAGACTCTATGAATTTGAATCCTTAGAAGAGGTACAAGAATTATTGCAAAAACTAAGTTCCGAAGAAAGTCCCTATTTAAAACAATTAGCCAAAAGACCAGGCCAAAAGGAAGTACGATTTATTCATTTATTCAGCGATTTTGATGAAGATAGTTTCGAAGAAAGTCTTTCAGCACCTACAGAAAGTTCTTCCAGTAGAATAACCGAATTAGAACAACGAGTTGTCCAATTGGAAAACCAATTAAATACACTTCAGGAAAACTTCGATAAGTTAATGGCAGAACTTTCATAAGTAAAATAAATATGCGGATAACTAGCCTCCTACTCTTTATTACCTTGTTCTATCAATCTATCTCGGTAGGACAAACATTTGTTCCCTTATCTACTGGATCCAAGTCCAGTTTTAGGGGTTTGGAAACCTTCCAAAACAAAGTCATATGGGTAAGTGGAAGTGCAGGAACCGTAGGTAAGTCTTTAGATGCTGGAAAAACTTGGCAATGGGTTTCCCCAAAAGGATACGAGAAATTCGACTTTCGAGACATTGAAGTCTTTAGCAAGCAAGAAGTAGTTATCGTATCAGCTGGATCTCCTGCAGTCATATTGCACAGCAAAGATGGAGGCCAACAATGGAAGGAAGTATACCGGAACGAACATCCTGCTATATTTCTTGACGGAATGGATTTTCAAGGTAAAATAGGCTATGTACTAGGCGACCCCATTGATGGAGCCTTCCAATTGCTTGAAAGCAAAGACAAGGGAAGAACATGGAAGGATGTGACTGAAGAAATCACCTTATTCGCAGAACCCGGAGAAGCGGCCTTTGCAGCCAGTGGAACATCCATACAATTGTTAAAAAACAATGTTTACATAGGCTCTGGAGGTAAACATGCAAGTCTATTTAAGCGAAATAAAAAAGAAAATAAATTAGATATTGTCGATGTGCCCATCCAAAAAGGAGGCCCTGGAACAGGGATATTTTCAATTGACTTTTTAAATGAGCGTGTAGGCGTCGTAGTGGGTGGCAATTATGAAGAAGATCAAGATAACAGTAATAACATATACCTTACTAAAAATGCAGGCTTATCTTGGGACAAACCCGACAAACCTGTGTCTGGATATCGATCATGTGTCAAATACATCAATGCTAATACATTAATAGCCACGGGAACATCAGGAACCGATATTTCTGTCGATGCAGGAGTGACTTGGAAAAATATATCCAAAGAAAGTTTTAATGTCATTGCCAAATCCGCAAATGCTGCATTCATATATTTAGCGGGAAGTAATGGCAACATCGTACAATTGATTTTGAACTAAGAAAATCCGGCATTAAACTCGTAGCTTCCTAGCTTTACAATTGCATTTTCATTCCGCATGAAACACTTATTTTTTCAGCATTAATTCATATATAAAGTAAACTAACAGTAATACCACGATAGCAATTATCATGGTTCTTTTTAAATTGTTAGCCGCTGGTACATCATCTTTTTCCTTATCCAATATAGGAGGAGCTTCATTCGAAGCTACCGATTCTGTCCCATTTACAATATGCTCTTTATCTTTATCTTCCATTCTTTTCGTATTAAGGAATTCATCAAACATATACTCCTCGTAGAGGTACTTGAATAATTAACAGCGTACAGACCTAATTGTTTGACTAGCTCCTGCTGCATACCGAAACAGCAATAGCATTTCAATCGAAGTAGCGTTCAAAACCATGATTCTCCTAACAAAAAAATAATACCATCCGCTCTTAAAATAATGGATTTAATTCATTACATTAGTATAGGTAAGCTATTGTCACCCAAATAAATATATTACCCACCACATTATAAATGAAGTATCATAATATGACGAATTTACCATCTGCAGGAAAGAAATTAAGAATAGCCATCGAAGACGAAAATCCCCTTCAAATAGTTGGAGCAATCCATGCAAACCACGCGTTACTAGCAGAACAAGCAGGATTTAAAGCAATTTATTTATCAGGAGGCGGAGTAGCCGCAGGATCTTTAGGTATTCCAGATCTAGGCATTACCAATCTGCAAGACGTATTAATAGATGTAGAACGTATTACAAATGTTTGCCATTTACCCTTACTTGTTGATATAGACACTGGTTTTGGACCATCTGCTTTTAACATTGCCAGAACGATCAAAGCCTTACAAAAGTCAGGTGCCGCAGGAGTACATTTAGAAGATCAAATTGGAGCTAAGCGTTGTGGCCATAGACCCGGAAAAGAATTGGTATCCCTAGAAGAAATGGTAGATCGAATAAAGGCGGCAGTAAATAGCAAAACAGACCCAGATTTTATGATCGGCGCAAGGACTGATGCAATTGCTTCTGAAGGAATGGACATGGCACTCAAACGCGCAAAAGCATATGCAGCTGCTGGGGCTGATTTCATCTTTGCGGAGGCAGTTACTGATCTCAACGATTACAAACGCTTTTCACAAGAAACCAAGCTACCCATTCTCGCGAATATTACTGAATTTGGACAGACTCCCCTATTTACAGTTGATCAATTAAGCCAAGCTGAAGTGGCTATGGTATTGTATCCTCTTTCCGCTTTTCGAGCCGCCAATAAAGCTGCTCAGCAAGTCTATGATCATATACGTAAAGATGGTACCCAAGCACAGGTAATTGACCAAATGCAAACCCGAGATGAGCTGTATAAGAGCATAGATTACTACAAATACGAACAAGAACTCGATCACTTATTTAAAAAATAATCTCATGAATGATGCTAATTCTTCTTCTTTTAAGCCAAAAAAAAGTGTAGCGCTGTCTGGTGTACCCGCTGGAAACACAAGTTTATGTACCGTAGGTAAAAGCGGCAATGATTTACACTATCGGGGTTACGATATTTTAGATTTAGCAAATCAAGCCTCATTTGAAGAGGTCGCCTATTTGCTAATTTATGAAAAGCTTCCAAATGCTAAGGAGTTAGCAGCCTATGAATTAGACCTCATCAAATCGCGCGATATTCCCAATTCAGTGAAGGCTGCATTGCAATTAATACCAGCCAGCGCACATCCAATGGATGTATTAAGAACTTATGTATCCTTTATGGGAACCCTAGAACCCGAACCCATCCTACATGAAATAACGCAAACAAGACAATTATTAGATCGATTAATGGCTAGTTTACCATCAGCACTACTCTACTGGTATCATTTTAGCCATCATCAGCAAGAAATAGATGTAAATTCCACCGAACCCACACTTGCAGGTCATTTTTTAAAACTATTACATGGGAGTACCCCTTCAAAAGCATGGGTAGAAGCCTTACAAATTACATTAAATTTATACGCAGAACATGAATTCAATGCCTCTACGTTCACGGCAAGAGTCATTGCTGGAACCGGTTCAGACCTTTATTCCGCAATTACTGGCGCTATAGGCGCATTACGTGGACCAAAACATGGAGGCGCCAATGAAGTAGCCTATGAAATTCAATCGCGGTATACAAGTGCTGATATGGCAGAAGAAGATATCAAATTACGACTAGCAAATAAGGAAGTAATTATTGGTTTTGGCCATCCTGTGTATACAATTTCAGACCCTAGGAACCAAGTCGTAAAAGAAGTAGCTCAAAAATTATCCCATGCTATTGCAGACACGACATTATTTGATGTAGCAGAACGAATAGAATCTCTATTATGGAACCAGAAACAAATGTTCCCTAATTTAGATTGGTTTTCTGCTGTTGCCTATCATCACCTAGGAATCCCAACATCCATGTTTACCCCATTGTTTGTGATGTCAAGAATTTCCGGTTGGGGGGCACACATCATTGAACAACGTATCGATGGAAAAATCATACGTCCAAGTGCTAACTATGTGGGTCCTGAAAACAAAAAATTCATCCCTTTAAACGAACGACCATAAAACATACGTATTAATTCTTAATCATGTCGAATTACATTTCCAATAACAGACCAGATCCAGACCAAGTACTAGTCGACATTGCCGACTATGTCTTAAATTTTAAAATTGAAAGCAAACTCGCCTATGATACGGCACATTATTGTTTCATAGACAGCATAGGTTGCGCATTTGAAGCATTAACCTACCCTGCTTGCAGGAAAATGCTTGGCCCAATCGTTCCAGAAACAAGCGTTCCAAATGGAGCCAAAGTCCCTGGCACATCTTACCAATTAGATCCCGTACAAGCAGCCTTTAACATAGGTACTATGGTCCGTTGGTTGGATTTTAACGATACCTGGTTAGCAGCCGAATGGGGCCATCCATCCGATAATTTAGGCGCTATATTAGCTGTCTCTGATTGGATTAGTCGCCAGCAAATTGCAGTCGGAAAACCGGGACTTAGCATGAAAACAGTACTGGAAAGCATGATTATGGCCCATGAAATCCAAGGAGTTATTGCCTTAGAAAATTCATTCAACAAAGTAGGCTTAGATCATGTTATTTTAGTGAAAATAGCATCCACTGCAGTAAGTTCAAAGTTGTTAGGACTCTCCAAACAAGAACTAATAAACGCATTATCACTCGCCTTCGTCGATGGTCAATCGTTACGAACATACCGACATGCTCCCAATACAGGAAGCCGAAAATCATGGGCCGCAGGCGATGCAACCTCAAGAGCTGTATACCTTTCCCTCATTGCGCAAAAAGGTGAAATGGGCTATCCATCCGTATTAACTGCGCCTATATGGGGTTTCTACGATGTCTCATTCCAAGGAAAATCATTCCAGTTTCAACGACCATATGGAACATATGTTATGGAAAACATCCTTTTTAAAATATCTTTTCCAGCCGAATTTCATGCTCAAACGGCAGTAGAAGCCGCCATGACCTTACATCATCAATTAAAGGAAATGGGTAAAGATTTCACGCATATCCAACAAATAAGTATCCGCACCCATGAAGCGGCCATTCGAATAATAGATAAACATGGCCCCTTACATAATCCTGCAGACCGAGACCATGCAATTCAATACATGGTTGCCATACCGCTTATTTACGGAAGACTGACGGCAGCTGATTATGAAGATGAAGTGGCATTAGACGATCGAATCGATCAACTCCGGGCAAAGATAAGTTGTTTTGAAGACCAACAATTCACAAAGGATTATCACGATCCCGAAAAAAGGTCCATTGCCAACGGACTAAGCATAACGTTAATAGATGGAACCCAATTGCCAGAAGTGGTCGTAGAATACCCAATTGGGCATCGGATAAGACGTACCGAAGGTATTCCTAAATTAATCGAAAAATATAAGATTAATCTTCAGCGAATATATGACGAGGCCCAACAACAAGAAATACTATCAAAAACCTTAGATTACCATACCTTTCAGGAGACCAAAGTCCATGAATTAGTAGATCTAATGAGGAAATAAAACAGGAAACGGGAAGTGCTTACACTTCTCGTTTTACAATTTTATTAAATCCTTGCTCCAATTGCTTTTAAAATCAGTATAAAATTTAAACTCATCAAAAGCTAGTTTTTTCAATAATGCAGGAACTTTCCAATGTTCCCCATACCCTAAAAACTCATTGCAATCATTCACAAAATTTTGAATCCCAATCAAGTCAATATGACTAAATACCCCTCCAGTTTGAACAGCAAAACCTAATCCTAGAATAGAACCTATATCTCCATCGATCGGGTCTTCAATCACGCCTTCTTCCAAACAGCGAAAACTTTCTAAGGATACCGCATGTAGCAATCGATATTTAGTAAAAATCTTCAATGGCACCATTTTAAGAGTTTCCACATGTGGATCTTCCCATGCCTTAAGAATAGACAGGTCTTCGGCATACTCGTAAAATCCTTTAGTCGATTTCCTACCTTTCCTACCCGATTTAATCAATGAATTTAAATATGCTAACACACGCTCTTGAGACGAATTCAATGATGGGAGCTGACTCAACACTTGAGCCATGAGTTCCAATGAAATCTCGTCCAATACACGCAATGGCCCGGAGCTAAATCCTGCCTCCTTTGCTAACTTATCAATATAATCTACAGGTAATCCTTCCAATACCATCAGAATACCCTCCATTAAATAAGCAAAGAAAATTCTTGACGTAAAAAAAGCTGGACTATCATTAACTACAATAGGAATTTTCGATAAGGAACGCACAAAAGACAAGGCTTTTCCCAAAGTATGCGCACTAGTTTGTTCCGCTCGAATGATTTCCACCAATGGCATGCGGTCTACAGGAGAGAAAAAATGTAAACCAATAAATCGTGAAGCATCCAAACTAGCATTAGCTAATTTTTTAATCGGTAATGAGGTCGTATTTGAAGCATAAAATCCATTAGCCGTTAAAAAGCTTGATGTCTCTTGAATTAAAGCAGTTTTTGATGCTGCATGTTCATAGACTGCCTCAATGATTAAATCGGAATGATGCAAACTGTCAAGCTCATTAGCCACTTTTATTCTTTCCAGTAGCGACTGTGCATGTAGGAGATTGGCTTCCGATTTTCCAGCATGTTTCCTTGCTATTTTTGCGATGGTTTCCTTTCCGAGTTCTGCAGCTTCCACACTAATATCCTTCAAACAAACTTCATAACCCGCTTTTGCAACTTCATAAGCAATTCCACTCCCCATCATCCCTGCCCCTATTACGCTTATTTTTTTACCCTCAAAAGCGCAAATTGAAGGATACTTTTTTAAGTTAATTGCTTGATTAACGCCAAAGTGCAAAGTTCTAACCATTGCTTTAGTCTCCTTACAATTTAAGACATATTCTGACTGTACAAGATCGATGGTCATTAACTCCCTTTCCCCTAAAAATTCACCAGATTTAAATACACTTATACAAGCAACATGCGCTGGAATATTTAAATTCACCTTAAATGGCAGACTACTTTCATTAAATTGCTTAGCGCTATGCTGACCACATTCCGCATCAGGCAATAATTTATTTGGATACCGGTTCAAAAATTCCTGTATACTGGCAATCGAAGACGTTAAGTCTGTTGAAACTTCTTCTAAAATTTGAAGTCTCAGCGCTTCCTCCAATGAAACAAGATTACCCTGAGTCAACATATAGAAAGCATCCTCAAAACCTATGTAATTTTTCAAAAAAATCGCACTTCCAAAACCAGGAAAAACACCATAAGAAGCTTCTGGAAAACCAACTTCAATCAAATCCCCATAACCAAAACGTTTATCACAAATTAGTAACAAGGAAAAAGCAGCACTCAAACAGGAATTATTGATTAATCCTATTAAATATTTTGGATGTTGTCTTATTTGAACAATTAAATCAGAAATTTCAAACATCCTTCTTTTAAAATCTGTTCGTTCAGCAGCCTGTTCAAACAAATCATCCATACGTATACCGGAAAAAGAGCCATCAAAACACAAAATAACCGCTTCACAAGCTGATTTTTCCTTCAAATTAAGGATCCTTTTCAACAAAATTTTAAAAAAATAACTATCGATTATTGCAGGTTCATCCATATTATTGACAATCTTCAATAAATATTTCCCATCCACTAATTCCTCCTCTAATACCTGCACATCTAATAATTTACGTTTTAAATTCATTAATTTATTTTATAAAAATGATCAGCTTCGTGTATAAGATAATTTATCAATATAAACTTTAGCTAGTATCTCCAGCATAATTTCGGAAGTTCCTCCGATTATTGTACCCGAGCGAGCATCGCGATACAATCTAGCTATTTTATACTCTTCAGTGTAGCCATATCCTCCAAAAAATTGAAGACATTCATTCGCTACTTGAATATAGAGTTCACTTGCTTTCAATTTGGCAATACTGCATTCCTTAACGGCATACAAATGTTCATTTTGCAATCCGCAACAATGAAAGACAAACGACTTCAACACCTCAATATCTGCCATTAACCTTGATAAACGATGTCTCACAGCCTGGAATTCTTTCACATATCGACCAAAAGCCTTCCTCGAACGAATATAAGATAAAGTATAATTCACCGCACAATCTGCAGATGATAAACAATAAATAGAAGTGACTAATCTTTCCAATTGCAAACCTTCCATTAAATATTTAAATCCCTGATTGACTTGGCCAATCAGATTTTCCTTAGCGACCTTCACTTGGTCGAAATGGATCTCTGCAGTATCTGAGGCATGCCAACCCATCTTTGAGATCTTTCTCGAGGTAACACCCGCAGCATTCCGATCAATAACTAGTAAGCTAATTCCCTTGTTACCGTTGACTGGATTTGTTTTAACAGCGGTAATAATAAAATCAGACAAATACCCATTCGTAATAAAAGTCTTCGATCCATTGACTGTATAATATTCCCCGTCAAATGTAGCAGAAGTACCAATCCGCTGAATGTCAGAACCTGCATCAGGTTCTGTGATTGCAATAGAACAAATTTTTTCACCACGAAGTACTGGCTTTAAATAATTAGCTTTTATCCATGTAGACCCATATTTTTCTAAATAAGGAGCTGCCATAAATTGAATGACTAATGCCGAAATACTAAAACCCCCAGAAAAACATTGACTAATTTCGTCGCAAAATATATAAGCATAATAAAAATCCAATTCAAGGCCACCATACTCATTGGAAAAATTTAATCCTAAAAATCCCATATCCCCCAACTTTTTCCAAATCATTCGATCTATCTCACCTTTCAACTCCCATTCATCAATATGCGGAACAATTTCTTGCTGAATAAATGTTCTTAAACTATCACGAAACATGAAATGCTCAGCACTCATTTGACTATAAATCATATTTAATGCAATCGGTTTAATAATATGTAAAATACGCTTTTGATTAGCCTTGGCAAGTATCTAAAAGCTAAATTTAGTTATTTTTATTAGTATCAATAGACTTTAGTATTAGATTGACAAAAATAAATATAGCAAATTTATTTTTAAAATTACAAAATTTTCTAAATAATCACACAAATAAAAGAAAAAGAAAATAAGTGAGCTATTTTAATGCATGCGATATTTTGAATCTAGTAATGTAAAGAAAATATTATAAAAAATCAGTCTTAAAACGCCATTTTCGCACCATTGGCTAAAAATTTCATAATTCAAAGACATCTCGTTTGATTCGATTTATTTTTTCATCAAAAATTTCTGAAGGACAATTAATGAGTTGTCGCAAAGCAATCAACTGATAGAAACTTCGATCATCTAATATGTTTAAAAACAAAAATATTTCTTTCAATATTAATCGATCACGTTCATCAGAACAATTTGATAATAATTCCAATAAACTCAATTTAATTTCGCCTAAACTTAACTTATAATGGTTTAAACCACCACCTAGGCTCCAAAAACCCTGGTCTATAATATCCTTAAACTTGATTTGCTCAAAAAGCCGATATACTTCGTGTTGTTGTAAAATAGTAAGATTAGCAAGATTTGTGGAAGAAGTAAAACAATTATTTGCTACCTCCTTCATCTTAACGTCTAGTTCAAGATGATCTGTAAGTTGATTTGATAATTCCATATAGTTGTAATAATAATTTCTTTTCATTCCCCCAATGTTGATTTCAGTAAATTCCATCAACTTTAATCTTTCATAGTAAGATCCAGAAAAAGACCCTTATTTATTAACAACTAAATTATAGACCTATATGTACCTAAGCCTAAAGGTATGATTTTGATATGCACTAAAATCAAAAATGCACAAAAACCGAGTTAAGGTTATTTTTTACGATGATTAAGTTAAAATTTCTAATATTAATAATCTTAAGCAAATTTAATATATTTTAAATTAATAATCTGTTAAATATTATAAAATTATTTAATTTTAAATAATAATTAATGTAATTACCCTTATCAACAAAAACTTTTAAAACTTGCTAAGTTTGATTATTTATCCAACCCAAACCCTCAAACCATTATACCTTTAAACAAATAATGTTAACTTTAAAATAACAGAATTAACCTAGCTATTTCTACTTGTTCTATTAATTACGATTGGGAAATAGGAATACGCCAATTTAGCAACAAAGCCATTTCAATTGAAACGGCTTTGCAATGTTATCCTTAGGTATTAAAAAAAATAGCTTATATAAAAAAAAGGATGTGCAATTTTCGAACCAAAAAATAAACTGGAAATAGAAATACCCTTTTGGCTTCCAAACCCCAATTCAAAAGCCCTTTTTAACCTAATATCCTAAATAGCAGTACCTATCTATAAAAAAGTGCAATTTTATAAGGAAGAATTTTCATCAAATAGTTGTATATTTATTTACATTAATTGAAGTATAAACACAAGAAATATGGCAACTTTTAGCGACAATTTCTCCAATCAAGCTTCTATCTATGCCCAATTTAGGCCATCCTATCCCCATGAATTATATGATTTTTTAAGTAGCCTGACCCCACAGCACCAGTATGCTTGGGACTGTGGTACTGGCAATGGCCAATCGGCCATCCATTTAGCAGATTATTTCGAACAAGTATACGCTACAGATCCAAGTGATGCTCAAATAGCTAACGCTTTTTCGCATGAACGCGTGCATTACAAAGTAGAAAAAGCGGAAGATGTAAACTTAAATCCTCAAAGTATAGACCTCATTACCGTAGCACAAGCGGTTCACTGGTTTGATTTTG
Organism: Sphingobacterium sp. HJSM2_6; assembly: GCF_049316305.1. Lineage (NCBI taxonomy): Bacteria > Pseudomonadati > Bacteroidota > Sphingobacteriia > Sphingobacteriales > Sphingobacteriaceae > Sphingobacterium > Sphingobacterium sp. HJSM2_6. Next base: position 18,378 of record NZ_JBMOXB010000025.1, on the reverse strand, counting down.
AAAAATTCTATGACAAGGTAAAAAAGGTCCTTAAAAGAGATGGAATTATTGCAGTTTGGGCATATGATCTCCCACAAATCAATAATGAGATCGATCCAATCATTAAAAATTTCTATAAAAAAATTGTGGGCCCCTATTGGCCTGAGGAAATCAAATCGATAGACCAAGGTTATACGACCATCCCCTTTCCATTTCGGGAAATTGAACCCCCAGAATTCTATATTCGCAAACGGTTAAAGCTAGAAGACTTATTCGGTCTTTTATTAAGTTGGTCTGCCACTCAACGATATATTGCGCAGGAAAAGAAAAATCCTATCGATCTAATTCGAGCGGAACTGAGCGCTCTATGGTCAGATCCGCTATCCATTAAAGTTGCTTCTTGGAAGATTATGCTTCGTGTTGGCAAGCCAAGCCATTAGGCAGCTACCTATATAGGCAAAAAAAGCGATTTCATCCATTTAATGCGGTTGAGATCGGATTTGCAGAAGTAAATTTTCTACTCCTGATCTCGGCTCATGGAAGCATCTGACTCGGATAGCATTTTCTCGAATGCTTTTCTAGCGGAGCCTCTTAAATAGACTTGTCCACAAAATTGGTATCCTAATTTTTCAAATATCCTAAGCATTGGCAAGTTATCAAAATTGGTATCCGCACGGATACTATTGACTTGGTTTTGGATACAGATTTCTTCTAACTGGATTAACATCCAAGTAGCTAAACCTTTGATGTAATTCAACTGGGAAACTGCCACCCGATGAACAACGGCGTAATTACCTGAAGTAAGCCAAGACCCTTCTATAAAAGCATATGCAGGGTCATCCGAGAAAATCAACGCAAAATAGCCCAGTATCAGTTCATCTCGAACACAGACATAGCCATAGCCTTGCTCAATATCACGTTTCACTACCTCCAGGTTCGGATAACCATCCTGCCATTGATTACTTCCCTCATCCCTTCGTTTAACTATTGCTTCTTCTAATATGGACCAAATTAGAGCTGCATCTAGGTCATGTGCCTTCCTAATTGTCAATTTATCAAATACGTTTTCACCCATGATCTTAAAGTTATATTTTTTTATAGAAACGGATATCAATAAATTTAATTTATTTTTCAAAGCCAGCATAGACCTACTTCTAGCGTAAACTTATACTAAAAAAGAGGCTAATTAGCTAATTCAGCTTCGATGATAGGCTTTAGCTACGCTTATCCTTCCCGAAAATAGATTGACTCAATTAATTGCTCAATTAAGAGCCAAAACGCGCTTTCCTTAGGATCTCCTTCGGATATTCATCGGAACTGATCCGCAGATGATACGCTATTTACCGAACCAGATCCTAGTAAGATGCTAGGTAAAACCAATAGAAACTAATCGATAAAATAAGATCAGTTAAATGCTCAATACAATCAGTTACCAACTATTTCAGGATTCCATTGAAAGAAATAACAAACACATACGAAAACAGCAAACGCCTGAAATTCAAAAACTAACCCACAAAAAAAGGAGTCTCCCCGATTTTAGAGAGACTCCCAAGCTTTTAACACGTATTTTTACGTTATACTGACCTATTGATAATCTTTCGGAAATTTGCCTTTAACAAACTTACCAAATCCAAACATTAATGGACTATAGGTACCGATAGGGTCTACTACCAGATCATTTTTAATTTTACTTTCTTCTCCAACCGCCCATAAACTCGCATTCACTAATAACCTGCGCATATCTGTATTAGCCAAATCGATGGACGCACCCATTGTAGTGGTAAAGGCTTTGCCTTTCACACCACCAGGTAATTGATAAGTCCTAGTCCAAGCAACAGGAATCGTTGATTTTTTCCAATTTACAGCCGATAACTCATCCATTCCTAAGGTAGGCTGTCCAAATAACAGTATTTCTGCATCTTTCAAGTCTGCATGGATACCATATACATCTGTTGGAACCCAAACATCCTCTACTCCAAGAAGTATGGGATTAGGTTTAACCATCTGTAGGCCATTGACTAAGCCACGTGTACCTTCTGTACCATGATCTCCATGATGGCTTATCCAAGTTTCTCCAAGCACAAGTTTACCAAATCCTCCTGCCCAAGGTCCTTCTTTTTGAGCGTATCCATAATGTTTATATTTACTTTTGGAATCTTCCGGAAAATTGAAGGCATGGGTAGCCGTACGTAAACCAATAACGGGTTTACCAGCCTTTAGGTAATTATCTATATGCAGCATTTGTTCATCAGGTAATTGACGAAACCTAGTCGCAATGATCATCAGATCTGCATCCTTGAGTTCTTGAAGCCCTGGAATATGCTGTTCATAGTCAGGATTAATTTCTTTCGTTTTTGGATCTATAGGAAATAAAACTACAGCATCAAAACCATGATGATAGGATAATAATTTTGCCAACATCGGCATACTTTCTTCAGACCGATATTCTTGATCTCCAGCAATAAGAACTACTTTTTTCGGTTTTGCTGTCGAATTTTTAGCTTTAAAATAGAGCCAATCTACTTGGCGTTGTGCACAAGCAGTTTGAGCACTTACGATTACAAAAAAAAGAAATATACTAAGTCTTTTTATGCAATTCCAACAATTTCCTATCATCATGTTTTTCAAAATTATTTAAACGATTATTACGAAGCCTCTAGCTCACTATTAGTTGCTTCTTCTACTTGAGGTTGTGCTTTGCGTTGCCACAAGAAGAAAATCAAAAATAACACAATTAATATCCCTGGAAAGATCGCTAGTTTAGCCAATGTAATTTGTCCTACCAATAAGTCAACATTCTCAGTAGTACTTCCAATTTCAGCTACTGCTTTTTTAGAATTATCTATCCAACGACCAATAATTGGTTGAAATATGGACGTGGAAAACATACCTACTCCACCAATGATAGACATCCCCAATGCACCGCTCAATGGAACACGTTGAGCCGTTGTACCAATCATTGTAGGCCAGAAAAAACAAACGCCTACAGCAAATAATATAGCCGCAAAATAGACCATTCCACCAGTTACCACACTAAATAAATAAACACCTATTGTCGCAAAAATAGCAGAGAACAATAGCACTCCGGTTTGTCCAAGAAGCTTGATTACAGGGCCTGCGAAAAAGCGACCTGTTGCCATTACCCCAGTTACTAATGCTAACACTAACATAGGACTAGCGCCACTGTCTGCCATGATAATCCCTACCCACTGTTGTGGACCAAATTCAGAGATTGCAGTTAATGCCATACAACAGAATAAGAAAATAAAGATTGGCGAAAACATCGCTTTAAAGTTTGTAGATATCGATTCAGCTGCTGCTGCTTTTGCCGCTGGGAATGATTGTCCAAAGAATAAGATGGCGTAAATAATTGTTGGAATCATTATTAACCACATTTGTACTTGCCAACTCACCTCCAAATCGGTTAAAAATTTGGATAGTAAACTTCCGATTACAATCCCACCTGGGAACCACATATGAAACCTATTTAACATTTTATCCATTTTCTTACCAGAATATAGATCTGCAATCAATGGGTTACATGCCGCTTCGGTACAACCATTACCAAATCCAATAAATAAGGTGGATAGCAATAATAAAGAATACCCTTGCGCGTATATTGTTAAAATAATACCTAAAGTATGGGCAACAAAAGCAATACGCATAATATTGGCTGGACCGATTTTATAATAAAATAATCCGCCTAAAATCATGGAAATAGGAAAGCCTAAAAACCACATGGAATTAATAAATCCTAATTGCTCAGCATTTAAATTAAAGTTTTCTCCAAGTTCAGGCAATATACCCGCACGTATTGAAAAGGTTAGTCCTGTAGTTATAAGCGCTAAACAACTTCCTAGGAATAGTGCTTGATTGTTTACTGGTTTACTCATAATGTAATGGTTTATTTAGTTTACTTATTTTGGTTATTTTTTTAAAAATACTATTTAGTTCGTGAATATTAATTCATATTTATGGTATAAATTGCATACTTAATTCAAATTCAGGTCTATAAATTTTGAAATAGCTAACTTAATATAAAGATTTTACAAAAGCTATTCAAAAAAATTAAGATTGAATGTTGTTTTTGATAAAAGTATACCCTTCTTCTGCAATTTCCCATGGATCGGAATACTCTCTCCACACATTGATCATATTTGCAAAATCGGCATCTGCTCTGGAGAACGATTCTATAGTATACCATCCATCAAATTGTAGGTCTTTTAATGTTTTGAAAACCCGATCCCAATGCACGAGTCCCTTTCCAGGAGTACCTCTGTCATTTTCACTTATGTGCACATGGGCTAAATATGGTGCTATGTGTTGGATGGCTTGCTCCATACTTTTTTCTTCTATATTGGCATGATGGGTATCAAACATAGCGCGTACATTGGGATGGTTAACCTGAGCCACCAAATCAGCCAATTGCACCATTGTATTACACAAATAATTTTCAAACCTATTGACGGCTTCCAACGCTAAAACAACTTGGCCTTGTTGCGCATACGCTCCGGCTTGATGCATGATATCAATACAATAAGACCATTCGTCTGCGGTAGCCGGACGATAAGCAAAATGCCCATGAGCCGAATGAAAGGGTCCACAAATAAGTTTGCAGTTCATATCATTAGCACGATCGATCGCCCATTTAATGCGATCGAGCCCTTGCTGTCTCACCTTAGGTTCTGCAGCAATAGGATTATGATCTTTACCTACTACAAATACGGCGGTAATTTCCATCCCAATCGATTGACAGTGTTTTGAAAGCTGCAAGTATGCATCTTGATCATCCGATCCGATTAAACATTCTATACCGTCATAACCAATTTTTTTCAGTCGATCTATTAAAGGAAAGGTAAGCTGGGATACTCCTGCAGACCAGGGCAACAAGTTGAAACCTATTTTATTTTTCATTCTATATATTAAGTATTGATCGATTACTTGATCTGAATTCAATTAATTTTCTAATGGATGTTGTTTTAATAATTCTTCTGGAGCATAAAATCCTTTTTTATCACGGATAGAATCTCTGATTTTTTTCACTTCCGCTGGGGAGATCACGGAACTTTTGTTTCCAAAATTGTTCCGTACGAAAGTCAATACATCGGCCACCTCTTGATCATTTAACAAACCACCAAAAGGGGTCATTGGAACTTGACCAGGGTACTTTTTACCATTGACTTCAATAGGCCCCATTAAACCGTTCAAAGTAAGTTTAATTAATCGTTCTGTACTTCCAGTCACCCAGGCACTAGCTTCCAATGGAGGAAAGCCTGAACTCTCCAAGCCTTTGCCGTTTGGTTGATGGCAAGTGACACAGAAACCTTCTTTGTTGTATAAGATTGCACCTCGTTTAAATTGTGCTAAGTCTTCTCCCTTTAAATGGCTGGCAGTAGCTTCAGTACGTTCTGGATTTCCAACAGATTCATTTTTAAGATGGGCTAAGGATGTCTTATAAGAAGCTTTTAACCAATCATCTAATTTCAGCGTATCCACTTTGGCTAATACTTCCAAACCATCCGCAGGCGCTAACCATGATGCAGCAGTAATTCCCTCCAAGCGTACCCGACCTTGTTCGTCTTGTACAGCTTGTTGTAATAATGCTTTGTAATTTTTCAGCTTTGTACTATTATATCGAATCGCATGTGCTGCTGCTGCTCTTGCTCGAAAATCTTTGGCTTTAAGTAGTTTTTCTAACAAAGCTTGGTCAATCCGATTGATACCCCAACTCACCCACAAACCTTCTAGCATCTGGTGTTCGTAGTTTTTATCTTTAGGATCTAACTGGGCAATCCATTTCTTCAATCCTTTTTCTACCTCATTTACTGGACGCATTCTCAACTCTGTTCTAGTCCGGTAACGTGTTCTATCTTCAGGTAACTTTAAATTTTCAAATAATTCACTGATGGATGCATCTGCTATTTTTGCAGGTTTTACCAAAGGTCTTGAAGGATAAGTCAAGCGATATATACGACCATGCACATGGTCTCTTAGCGGATCGCGCGCATTGTGCTGCATATGACCGATTAAGATATTATGCCAATCGACAATATACAAGGATCCATCGGGAGCAAATTCCGAATCTACTGGTCTAAAGTTAGGATCATCTGACCAAAACAAATCCTGTCTATGTTTACTTTTATATCCAGTACCATCATCTTCAAAAGTATGTTGTTTAGCCCCGAGGAAACCAATTGTATTGTTTATTAAAAAATCACCTTGAACATCATCTGGGAAATGTCTACTAGAAACAAACTCCAAGCCGGATGTTGGTCTTACTTTATGCTGTTCTTCAACCAAATTAAAGGATTTATCATTTGCTTCTCCATATCGCGGAAAGATACTTCCTGGCAACATCCAGCGCACATCAGGACCTGAAGTTTCTGCATAGATAGATTGTCCCCAAGAATCAAACGCTATACCCCAAGGGTTTGGAATAGATAATTGAGCTACACGTTCTAAACGTTTATTTTGTGGAGAATAACGATAAAAACCTCCATTTGTACCACGTACGGGACCATAAGAAGTTTCCACATTGGTATGAAGGAACACCCCTTCAGCCATATAAAAGGCGCCCGAAGGATCCATGACATAGGTACTGTGGGCATGATGGGTATCGTGATCATCAAAACCACTCAGTATAATTTCTTTTTTATCAGCTTTCCCATCATTATCTGTATCTTTTAATAAGACAAGATTTTTTCCTTGAGAAACGTAAACGCCATCTGGAGTAAATTCAAATCCGATTGGCAAATGTAGCTTATCTGCAAAAACCGATTGCTTATCGGCTTTACCATCGCCATCCGTATCTTCCAATATAATAATCTTGTCATTAGGACGGCCATCTCCAGCTTTCCAATGCGGATAGCTCGGCATTGTCGCTACCCAAAGTCTACCCTTACTATCAAAAGATAACTGTACAGGGTTTGCCAAATCTGGGAATTCTTTTTCAGAAGCGAACAATTCTATTTTGTATCCTGGAGCAGTGTGAAATTTAGCCACTGCATCATCGCCATAAAGATAACTTCCCTGCGCCTCCATACCTCCAGCATAATTGGTAGCTACCTCAGGTAATTTCAATGTATTCTTATCCATCGATTGCAAATCATAGGACTTTCCTTGTGCGGTAAGCCAAATGGCGGTATCCCGATTTGCCACCATCTGATTTAATTTCTCGATCTCAAATGGGTAATTATCGGGTCCAAAAGGGTTATACCTTCTACCATAGGCATGTACACCATTTGGTATTTTAAAGTCTTGGGTCCAAACCCAATCTTTCTCTAAAACTGCTTCTTTAATTTTTGCGCGATCGATATTTTTAGCATCTGGCGATTCGCCAAAGGATTGATCAACTAAAAATTTCGCGAATCGTTGATAGGACTCTTCAGATAATTGAGAACCATCTATTGTAACATCTTCTGGTGAGTTTTTATACCAATTTTTACTAAAATTAAAGGCATCTATGAAAGCAACATTTTTCCCTTTTGCTACTTCTTTCATAGCCGCTGTATAGATTTTTAAATTAGCATTAATCTCTTCCCCATTTGGAAGATCTAAATGATCAGATAAATCTTCAAATGCGATTGGTGAAACCAATATGAGTTTAGAACCTTTACCCTCGTTATAATTTTGTTTTTGGCTATGTTCAATAAATGCAGCTATTTCTGCTTTAAAATCGCTTAAACCTTCAGGCCCTCTAAAAGATTCATTATATCCAAAAAAACAAAAAATTATATCCGCTTTTAGTTTAGTAATCCATTCATCTTCGGTTGGAAAGTGCCCCTCACTACCTGTTTTAATATCAAATTCAGGGTTAAATGCAGATGCTCCTTCGAATGCCCAAGGAGAATTACGAGAAGGATGAGGTCGGAAGCCAGCGGTATTTCCTGGACTACAAATATTTCGAATAAATAAATTACTATCTGGATAGCGCGCATACAATTCGGTATCGAAGTCCCCATACTCCAACATCCTAGAACCTAAATTATTACCAATCAAAACAATATGACTGTTTTTTGGTAAAGCAATAGGTTCAAAATCAGCTTTTGAATCACAGCTTATTATTAAGCTTACACTGATTAATAAAACAAAAAATAATTTCAATCGGTTCATTTTTATATCATTCATTAAGATCGTATACATCTTGGCAGCATTGGTTAGGTCTATACAGACCAATATCAAAATTAATATTCTAAAATTGCTATGGTATCCTGCACCGTCCTGCATTGATTAGAACGGGATAATATAGCTAAATATTTAATAAGATAACCACTAGTAAGCCCCTTAAAATAGTAATTCCCCGATTCACATCGAGGAATTTACCTAAGGATTAATAAGATTAACCCTTATGAACCAATTGAATTAAAGATGTTTATACTATATTTTTAGGTTTCAAGCTTTAAATTGATTTTACTTTGTTGAAAAACCAAACAGAATTAACTAAAAATTCTGTTTGGTTTTAAAAAAAATTTAATTGCTTAAAAGGTTTAAGTTGACGTAATTTCTTTGCTTATTTTGTCAAATATAAAACACATATTGCTCAGTGCTATCCTGCCCTGTCCTGATATTTAAGATAAAAAACAATAAAATTGGCGCATTTTTTGGAATTTTATCAACCTAAAACAGCAATTTTAAGACACGCAACAGCCTAGTTTTCAAAATTTTAATTAAAAAAAAAGAAACCCAAATACATGGGCTTCTTTCTCAAATAAAAAAATTAAAATAAATGTTTTTAGGCCGTTTTTGATTTTTCAATAATAGCATCAATAGTTTTTACAGAACCAAAAGCAATTCGGTGACCTAATTCTAAAAAATATTGCTGTATTTCCATTTCAATACGCTGCGTACTCTGTATCCTTAAAACAAATTGCTTATCATCCATATCTACTGAAAGCATAGAAATTTGTGGAAATTGCTCTTTTAATTTAAAAAACAAAGATTCCCTTTCTAAAAGGGTCTTTAAGGTGCATCGAAATGATAGGATAAAATTTTCCATTGGGAAGTTGGTTAATATGTCTCTTTTATTCAATAAGGAATAAAATCATGCAAACTGTTAACAAAAAATATATAAAATAAACCGCTGATAAATCGTAATCAAAACTAAGAATTAGCAACAATAAAACAAGTAAACAATTGTTTTATTATTGTCATTATTTATTATTTTCATCTTATCAAAGTCATCAAATAAGATTAAATACCCGAAGGAGTACTACAATCATTATATTTGCAGGAATTAAGCATTTGGATCACAATAATGAAAAAAAGCAGTCCGGAACAAATATTATTATTACTCAAAAAGCGAGGAACACTCGATGCAGGAGAAATTGCGGAGGAACTTTCCATCACTAAAGAAGGAGCCAGACAGCATCTACTTAAACTATTAGAAGAAGGTTTATTAGAAAAAAACTGTGTCAGTTCAGGTGTAGGCAGACCCTGTACTTTTTACTCATTAAGCAATACCGCAATTGCTAAATTCCCTGATGCTCATGCCACTGTCACAGTTCAAATGATTGATTCCATAAAAAAACTTTTAGGTGAAAATGCCCTTCATTTACTGATTAAGGACTGTGAAAAAACAAGCTTAAGCGAGTATCAAAAAGAATTGAGCTTTGCAGGTTGTTTGGAGGAGCGATTAAAAGCTATCGTAAAAATAAGGACTGAGGAAGGATATATGGCAGAATGGTACAAGGAAGATAACGATTATTATTTTATAGAAAATCATTGCCCCATATTATCAGCTGCTAAAAACTGTTCTCATTTTTGTCAAGCAGAAATAAATAATTTTTCGATTTTATTTGGCAATCAGGTAAAAATAGAACGCAAGGAGCATATCATTTCCGGAGATAAGCGATGTATGTATAAATTAAATCTAATATAATTCGAGATTCTATTCCGATCTATTTTTTTTAAATAGGTCTTCCACAATTTTAGCAGAACGATAACCAAAATCAGCCCCAAAACTATTGATTACCAATCCTTTTATTAAATTATCTTTGGACGAAATGGCAAACAATATACTCTCATCTGCAGGATCAGTCATCCCTTCAAAACGGTAAATTAAATCTATTTCAAATTCATCAGGAGATAATTCTATATTTCCACCAGAACAATATATACAAGATCCGTCCTCATTAATTAAAAAATCCGTCACATAGCCTAAGCGTTGCAAATCATTTACAGCTTCGCTTAATGTATCATATACTTTTTTTTCCATGATATTCTTTTTAATAAATTACATATTTATTAACTTCACTTCGTTTACTAATTAAAAATTAAGCTTTATATTTTTTGAATTTAACAATTTAAGAAAATAATCCCTTAACTAAGGAATGATGTCTGCACAATACGATTATTTAAGTATCAATAAAGAACTCTGGAATCTAAAAACTCCAAACCATATTAAGTCCGATTTTTATGGTCAGGAAGCATTTCTTGGAGGCAAATCCTCATTAAACGCAGTCGAATTAAATCTGCTAGGAGATGTTCAAGGTAAAGATATTCTTCACCTGCAATGCCATTTTGGACAAGACAGCTTATCACTAGCTCGAATGGGTGCTCAGGTAACCGGAATTGATCTTGCGGATGAAGCAATCAATTATGCGAATACAGTAGCCAAAGAACTGCAATTAAACGCTCAATTTGTGTGCGATGATGTTTATAACACGTTCAATATATTGCAAAAGCAATTTGATATCGTATTCGCCAGTTATGGAACAATAGGCTGGTTGCCTGATTTAATGCCTTGGGCAAAAATGATCAGCCAAAGTTTAAAACCTAATGGAAAATTAGTTTTTGTGGAATTTCATCCGGTGATTTGGATGTTTGACAATGATTTTAAACAATTCCAATACAGCTATTTCAATGTAGAAAGCATTGTAGATAACGAAGAGGGAACCTATGCCGATCGAGAAGCGAACATCAAGGCCACAGCAATTTCTTGGAACCACCCCCTAACCGATGTTTTACAATCGCTGTTAGCTAATGGATTGCAAATTGACACCTTCCATGAATATGATTTTTCACCTTATAACTGTTTTTCAAACTGCCTAGAAATAGCGCCAGGAAAATTCCAAATTGAAGGATTGGAAGGTAAAATCCCCATGGTATATGCAATAACAGCAACCAAAAAATAACGAATACAACTTGTACTAGTGCTGTTAATCAGATTTTAACACCGCTAATACAAGTTGATAACATCTTTGCAAATCCTGCTCGCTTATGCAGTAAGGTGGTAATAAATAGATGGTATTTCCCAAAGGCCTTAATAGTATACCATGTTCTAAAAATCGCTGATATAAGTAGGATTGTATGGAGTTGAAATAAGAAGTTTCCTCTGGCACTAGCCAATCAAATGCTAATAAGGTTCCATATTGCCTTATATTTTCAATTTTATCACATTCTTTTAATAATCCTGCGAAGGCTTGATGCATCAAGATTATATGTTGAATTGATTTATTAGTCTGCTCTTCCAATAACAAATCCAAACTGGCTAAAGATGCCGCACAGGCGACTGGACTCGCGGTAAAGGAATGGCCATGAAAAAATGCCTGCTTCTTATCATCATGATAAAAACCCTGATAAATTTCTTGTGTACAACTTGTTATTCCCAAAGCCATGGTACCTCCTGTCAAGCCTTTGGATAAACAATATAAATCTGCCTCGAAGTTTAATTGATCTGCTGCGAAAATCGTCCCTGTTCTTCCAAATCCTACAAAAATCTCATCCTGTATTAACAAGATTTGCTGATTTTTACAGTAATTCATGAGTAAATTTAAATCGCAAGCTTCATGCATCAACATCCCTCCTGCACCTTGAATAAGAGGTTCATAAATGATACAGATGGTTTCATTCGCATGCTGATCAATGATGCTTTTATTTAAATTAAAATTAGTGGCTGTTGGAGCATCCAAGTAAATCACATCAAATAGGTAATCAGAAAAGCAGTTGGTCCAATGTCCACGCTCACTAACTGCCATTGCACCAAATGTATCCCCATGATAACCCTGGCGAAATGCCATAATCTTTTTCTTTTGCCTGCCTTTACTTTGTTCATATTGTATGCACATCTTCAATGCTACCTCCACGGCCGTGGATCCATTGTCGCTGTAAAAGATTTTTTTTTGATTTTTAGGCAATAAGGCTAATAAGCGTTCCGATAGCTCAATAGCGCCAACATGTGTAAATCCAGCAAATATGACATGTTCTAAACGAGTTAATTGTTCATATACTTTTTGAGCAATGTAAGGGTGAGCATGCCCATGCAGATTGACCCACCAAGAGCAGACCATATCCAAATATGAATTCCCATTGGCGTCGTATAAATATGCACCTTCCCCCCTAACAATAGGAATATGGACGGTGTTTTTCATTTGGCTGTAGGGATGCCAATTCACCTGAGCATCCCTTGCCATTAACTTATGTTGCATGCCTGCATTTTTTTAGTAGTCATTGGCTTTAACCCCAATGTGTTCAATAATTGTACATCTTCGTCCCATCCTGGATTATCTGTGACTAAAAGTGTTTTACGATCCCCCGAAAAGATGGAATTTGCCCCAGCCATAAAGCACCAAGCTTGTTCCGATTCAGACATTTCCATTCGCCCTGCACTTAACCGAATCATGGATGATGGCATAATGATTCTAGCCGTAGCAATCATACGAACCATATCCCATACATCCACCTTAGGCATGGTTTCCATGGGTGTACCAGGCACACGTGCTAATGCATTAATAGGAACGGATTCTGGATGCACCTCCATATTTGCTAATGTTCTTAACATGGATATTCGATCTTCCAATCGTTCACCTAAACCAATAATCCCTCCGGAACAGACTGTAATTCCAGCCTTCCTAACTTGGTTAATGGTATCCACTCGCTGATCAAACGTTCTTGTGGAAATAATCTCTTCATAAAACTCTTCAGAAGTATCTAAATTATGATTATAGGCATATAATCCGGCCTCTTGTAAACGAATCGCTTGCCCTTCTGTTAACATCCCTAGGGTACAGCATACTTCTAATCCAAGGGCATTTACTCCTTTTACCATGTCTATTACTCGATCAAAATCCCTATTGTCTCTTACTTCCCTCCAAGCTGCAGCCATACAAAACCGAGTTGAACCGGTTTCTTTAGCTTTTTGCGCATGCTTGATGACCTCTTCTGTTGGCAATAAAGATTGAACATTGATTCCTGTATGATACCTGGCAGCTTGACCACAATAGGAACAATCTTCCGGACAGCCTCCCGTTTTTATAGATAATAAGGTGGAAATTTGAATTTCATTTTTTGGTTGCCAATCTCGATGCACTTGGGCAGCATGATAAACTAATTCCAATAAAGGTTGTTGATAAATCCCTAGTAATTCTTCCTTGGACCAATCATGCCTGATGGTGAAATTTTCTTTCATATGTTTTTTCTAATAAATTTTAATATGTGGTATAGCCTCCCGTACCTGCTTTTCATTCAGTTCAGGTAGCGCTGGTATAACTATGATTTTGCAATCGCTGGGTAAATATTGTTTAATGATTCGCGAACTTGATTCTTTAAAATTCCCGTTAAAAACCAAATAGTGTAATGCTAAGCCCGCGGAACGAATGGCTTGGATGGATAATAAAGTATGGTTAATGCAACCTAGGTAATCTCTGCAAACTAAAATGATGGGTAAATCCAATTGTTTCATGAGATCCAACATCACATATTGCTCATTGATAGGAACATAAACCCCTCCCGCACCTTCAATTAATAAACCTTGCTCCAGATCTGGTCTTTTTATTTGTGACATATTCAAATGGACAGCTTGGAGTTCAGCGGCATAATGGGGAGATTCGGCAGCTTGAAGCTTATAAACTTCCGGCAGGATTGGAACGGTTTGTTGGGATAAAAGAGCGACCAGTTGACTATCTGTTTGATGGATATCTCCAGATTGAATAGGTTTCCAATAAGCTGTATTCCAATGCATCGCCAACATTGCTGAAACTACTGTTTTCCCAACCGAAGTGCCTATTCCGGTAATAAAGTAACCTTTAATCATATTAAATGATGAAGCTGATGAACTAATAAATCGATTTCTTGTTTCGAGTTTGTCGCGTGTAAGCATATTCTCAAGCATTGTTTATTTGCTGGGACTGCAGGAGCCAACATGGCATAGGTCAGTATGCCCTGTTTTCCCAATTCATCTTTCACATGCAACAACTTTTCGCTGGAATCAAATACAATGGGTTGTATCGCCCCAATAGCCTTCGGCTGACTCTGCTTACATTGATTTTTATAGTATTGAATATTATGGGATAATATCCCTTGAATTTGAGGATTTTCCTCAATGAAACGGTATGCCAATGCTATGGATTTAAAGTGATAATCCGGTAATGCGGTGGAATACACAAATGGCGCAGCAAAATTTATAAGGTATTCTTTTAATTTATTGGAACATAAAATAGCTGCTCCATGCAGCCCCATCGCCTTACCATAAGTAATAGTACAAGCAAACACTTGTTTTTGTATTTGTAATTTCGTCACAAAGCCTAAGCCAAATACACCGAAAGCATGGGCTTCATCCACCATTAACTTGGCTTGAAATTGATTGCATACTTGGATAATTTCAGCTAAAGGTGCTAGATCCCCTTCCATCGAGTATAAGCTCTCTATAACCACCCATTTCGATCCTGGATGTTTGCTAAGTAAGCTGGTTAAATGTTCGAGATCGTTATGTCTAAATTTGATAACAGGGACTCCTGCTAATCTAAAACCATCCAAAATGGAACGATGAACTTGCTCATCTAAAAAAACATGCTCGTGCCGATGGGCTATACAGGAATATAATGCCAAATTTGCCAAATAACCTGTCGGAAAAATAAGGGCTGAATCATACCCATGGATGGAGGCTATCTCCTCTTCCACAGCATCTTTTATTACCGAATTGCCGCTGACCAACCTTGCTCCTGTACTCCCCAATATCGTTTCTGGAAAATCATTAACTAGCTGTAATAAATCTTGATTAAAAGCCTTGTTTTTGGTTAATCCCAAATAATCATTGGAGTAAAAATCAATCGCCTGATTCGAATGAACATGCAATTGTCGACGAAAGCCAAAATCAGCTCTTTTTGCTAATTTATCCAACCAATACATCATCCTTAATTTTTCCTGACGGAATATCTTTCTTCAACTCAGTAGTCCAAGCTTGGAACAAATCCTGTTCTAAGGCACAAATTTCATTGGCGTATTTTTCCCAATCCTTTGAAAATTCTTTTAGCTGAGAAATCATTTCTTCTAAATGCCCCTCTTCTTCTAAAATGATGGATTTTACGACTACTTTGGATTCATGCGCAGAAAGCACCTCTTGGTATATGGGATACAATTCATCTGCTCGAAGTTCTATTGCATAGGTCACAAATAGGTAGGATGCATATTTTAAAGGTATGCCTTGTAGGTTTAAGCTGTTTTTTAAATACCTAGAGACAGATACATCTAATCGATTGAGGTATTGCATGGAAGAAAAACCCGCTAATAAATTATCCTTCGTGTACCTCTCGAAGCCTTCTAATCCTAATTTTTGCAATTGTTTTTTTAAATAATAGGCATGTCTATGTTCTTCTGCAGCGTGTTTTAGTTGAATGATATTGGTAAAAGAAAAATCTTCACAGGCTGAAATTTTACGAGCTCCACAGTTTTCCATCAATGATAAGGTATTCAACCATTTTGCATGCGCATAATCATTTGAGACGATATTATTCAATAATTC
The DNA here is from genome assembly GCF_049316305.1 of Sphingobacterium sp. HJSM2_6. NCBI lineage: Bacteria > Pseudomonadati > Bacteroidota > Sphingobacteriia > Sphingobacteriales > Sphingobacteriaceae > Sphingobacterium > Sphingobacterium sp. HJSM2_6. Next base: position 2,663 of record NZ_JBMOXB010000025.1, on the reverse strand, counting down.
TTTCATAACTTTCAAATTTCTTCCAAATATATTATCTTACCGGTCTGTAAACAGGTACCAGTTTTATTATAATGTATAGTCCGGTTAATATTGCTTTTTATCAATCTATTCAAATAGACCGTAAGTCTAATCAATCGCTTTACCTACAAATTAGCAATCAATTTATTTATGCAATCAACAAAGGAGTGCTTAAACCAAGGCAAAAACTTGTAGGAACTAGGCTATTAAGTAATTTGTTAAACATCCATCGGAATACGGCGACAGCGATTTATAATGAATTAGCAGACCAAGGATGGCTTGAAATTCTACCGAATAAAGGAACTTTTATTACGGATCAATTGCCGGAGCGGAATGAAAAAGAAAATTCTACCAACAAATACCCGGTTGAAACGGGCTTCGAGTTCCGTAAATCCATCCTGTTAGACAATCCTTTCGAACATACCAGTTGCGAATACTTGCTCAATGATGGCATACCGGATATCCGATTAACGAGTGTTGGCATTTTGTCCCAATATTATGCCGCTAATTTAAAGCGCAAAGGAAACCGTAAAAAAATGGGATATTACAATCAGGATGGCAGTGAATATTTCAAAGAGCAACTGGTCAATTACTTACACGACACCCGAAACCTATTAATTGCTCCTGAGAATATCCTGATCACTCGAAGTATTGAAATGAGTTTATATATCATTTCGGAAATTCTGCTAAAGGCTGAAGACCAAATTGTCGTTGGAGAGTTAAGTTATTTTGAAGCGAATATGATTTTTCAAAAATCAGGCAGTAAAATCTGGACCGTCCCCCTAGATCAGGAAGGAATAGACACGAAGGCTTTGCGAAAAATATGCCTAGAAAGAACGATACGAATGGTCTATATCACTCCGCAGCAGCATTATCCTACTACCGTGAGCATGAGTTTATCCAGAAAAATGGAATTACTTCAATTGGCTTATGAATTTGGCTTTGTAATCCTTGAAGATGATCACGATTATGACTTTCAATATACGAAACAAGCTGCACTACCTTTATCAAGCATCGACCAAAAAGGCATGTGTATCTATGTGAGTTCCTTTGGAAAATCTTTGGCTCCTGGCTTTCGCACCGGGTTTATCGTATGCCCCAAAAACCTGATGCAAGAAATGCGAAAGCATTTGGGAATTATTGATCGGCAGGGCGACCTCCTGATGGAACAAGCCTTAGGTGAAATGATCGAAGAAGGTGAAATTCACCGACATATTAAAAAATCAATAAAAATATACCGAGAACGCAGAGACATCTTCGCCGATTTACTGAGGGAAGAGTTGGGTGAATATATTCATTTCCAAATCCCTACTGGTGGCTTAGCATTCTGGATAAATTGGAAGGCAAGCATTAATCTGATGAAACTAAGTAAAAACGCTTTAAAACAAGATGTCTTTATCCCTAAAACCTTGTTATATCAACAAAAAAACTATTGTGGAATGCGCTTGGGATTTGGCAATCTAACCCCTTCCGAAATGCTGGAAATCGTAAAAAGAATTCGAATAGCGGTTTCAAACACACTTACTGCTGCAGAATAGCCGTAAAATCACCCTTTAACTCATTGTAATGGATATATATTCGCTTATATTTTAACATTTCTCTGGAGCTGGATAAATACTTGATCTTCTCATTTTTAAACATCAACTTAGCCCCTAAATGTTCCATCTCCTGCATGTATTTCATAAATTCCTGGAATATACCTCTTCGCTCAGAAACACTAAATTTACTCTGTTTACAGATTTCAAAAAACTGTTGCTCATCTAAACTAATATGCACTTTATTAGTTTTCGTATTGATAATATAATATAATGGATATTCACGGTCGTTAATGAATAAACCTAGGCCTACATCCCCTATTTCATCGTTAAATAAATAAGTGTAAAATTGAAGGCTACCAATAAAACAGGAACCAACAAAAATATTTTTGGATATCATATCGTGTACTAGTTGGTTAGTAAAATAATTAGCTCACCTAATATAATAAATTAAATTAAAATCAACAGCATTCCCGAAGAGCAAACAATTGTAACTTTAACATTGCAAAACAATAAATACATGTAATATTATTACGTAAAATTTGATGACCTTTAGGAAAGCACAATAGTCTTAATCTCAAAAAACATTTTTGTTGATTGAAGGGTATATTCAAGATTGTGGGACTATTGCTTAATTTTTCAGGAGTATGAATTCGCATATTTTACAGTTTAAAGGGCCATATTGTCTTTTATTAACCAGTACATGGAACCAAAACAATAAAATATCTCATTAGAAATGAGGTTTTTCGATAAATCTAGCCCTATTTTTGAAAAATATATTTGGAGTATATGCAGATTAATTCTACTTTTGTATCACAAAATCACGGTAGGTATAGCTCAGTTGGTTAGAGCACTAGATTGTGGTTCTAGGGGTCGTGGGTTCGAGCCCCATTACTTACCCAAAAGCTTCAGATTAATCTGAAGCTTTTTTGTTTTTTTGCCCCTCGCTGATATGACACTAAATGGGATCATACCGAAAAGTTGGGGGGAGTATTAAATAATTCTTAGTTTAGCATTTTTAAACGATATACCACGGATCATACCGAAAAGTTGGGGGGAGTATTAAATAATTCTTAGTTTAGCATTTTTAAACGATATACCACCTTGCAA
>NZ_JBMOXB010000024.1:0-33520 GCF_049316305.1 Sphingobacterium sp. HJSM2_6 | reverse complement strand
TAAATCTAACGTTTTTGATGAAAACACTCCTTAAGTTTTTAAAATATCGTGTCCACTTTTTGCTGACGATTTACAAATTCCTGCTCCCTCTCATACTTTGGATTCTTACAATTTCATCATAACTTTTGATAAAAAGATCCTATTCAGTAATTCACTATCTACAAAATAGGTGATTTAACTAAAAGAATGATATTTTTTTGTTTCCTCTTAGAAAATCTATGTGATATCTAATAAAAATTTCAACAACTATATTTCAAAGTCTAAGAATTACTGGTCAAATTTGATGCAAAAAAATCATGTCCTACTTCATATTGTAAAGAAGATTTAATAATATTTTTTGCTGAGGTTAATATTCGTTAATTCAAAACATTTTATTTCACTTTTATAGACCAAAATTTATGTTATTTACTTTAAAGCAAAGCATGATAGAAGCCATAGTTATAAGCCGTCATCAATTGATTAAGGAAGCAGGTATTAAAAGTATAACTACCTATCATAGGTGTTTAAAAGATATTATTAAATTTAATTATTGTTTTTATTTCCCTTCTTATGATCCCCGAGTAAAAAGTAGGATTTCTATACTAATTGTTGGGTTACCTCCCTAGTAACTTGAAAATGAAATAAATAAGCAACAAGCCTACATTTATAGACTTGTTGCTTTCTTATAACTTCATTTAAATTGCTCCTTTGGTGACACTATTCCTTAAGCTTTCTAAGCGACATAATGAAATTTTCTACTAATAAACTCTCATTTTCAGTGAGTTCTAATCCCAAACTTTTTTCGACACCGGTCTTCGTCATATTTTCATTAAGTTTTGAATTATTATCCCATTGCATGAATTGCTTATTTTTAAGTTTCTCCTTCAATTGCTTCATTTCTTCACTTATGGCTTCTTGTTCTGTAATCGCATATTCTTCTGTTTGTCTTACAGATTGATGACCGAGCATTTCTTTCACTACATGAATAGGTACACCATTTGCTAAAGTTACTGTACTCCCAAAAGTTCGTCTAGCCTTGTGCGTATTCAATACGGTGCTAAATTCACACAATACTGCAATTTCCTTTAAATATTCATTCATCTTTTGGTTGGACTTAACAGGTAATACTTTTTTGGTAATAATACAATCAGGGTCGTCTTGGTATTTTTCCATAATTTCTAAAGCTTTAGGAAGTAATGGAACATTAAATTCTGATTTTGTTTTCCTACGATTGTCTCTTATCCATAGCTCTCCATCCAATCCTTTTATAATATTCGTCTTCAGTAATTTATTTACATCACTATAAGCGAGTCCTGTATAGCATTGAAAAACGAAAATATCTCTGATAACTTCGAGTCTTTTTGTTGTGAATTGTTTGTTCTCAAGTATATGAAGTTCTTCTTGTGATAATGGTTTTTTATTGGGTTTCGATTTCTTCCCTTTAAACATCATAAATGGATCTTTAGGAATGTAGTCTTTTGCTACTGCCCTTAAGACAATCTTCTTGAAATTTGCTATATACTTTAGTGTGGTGTTGTTATTACAACCCCTTACTGTTTTTAAATAGAGTTCATAATCCTTTATAAATTCAAAATTTAATTTTTGAAATTCTAAATCATCAGAATTATATTTTTTTTTAATATAATCTTTCACGTGAGATCTAGCCGTAACATACCTGTCGTATGTTCCATGAGCAACTTCTCCAGATGGTATCAATGCAAATAATTCATCATTGTGTTTTTGAAATTCCGCAAGAATAAGGTTATAATTTGAGTTTTTACCATTATAGCTATCTATTATGGTTTGAGCAGTAATATTTCTACCATTTCTTTGGAGTTCTTCTGCCAAAACCTCTATTTTTCTAATAATGAAATCTAAATAGTTGTTAATTTTTCGAGCATCCTCTTTTGTTCCAATTGCTCTATTTTTTCCTTGATCCCATCTTGATGCCTGCCACTTTTTTTTAGTAGATGTTTCTCTAGAATTTCCATTGACCAGAATTCTAAAATAAATAAAGCGTGAGTCAACTAATTTTTTAGAGGTTTTTAAAAAGAAATTGATAGAGATGTTTGTGTTTATCATATCATTATTTATTAAGTGAATAAATGTAGATCAAATCAGTATCTTTATCAAGATGTTTATCAGGTGAACATGTTGATGTTCAGTTTGTTAGTTTGGTTTTCGTGGCAATTTATTTGTGGGTCAAAGTTGCCACGAATCTGCCATAACTTTTAGGAGTATTTTTGAAAATTATGGAATAGCATAAAATAAAAAAAACCTGTAAATCATTGTTTTACAGGTTTTTATCAATTTTTTTGAGCTTTTTTAAAAGCTTTGAAAACGGTCTTGGCGGAGAGGGCGGGATTCGAACCCGCGGTACCGTTTCCAGTACGACAGTTTAGCAAACTGTTCCTTTCGGCCACTCAGGCACCTCTCCGGGTTTTGACAGTGCAAACATAAAGCAAAAATTTTACTCTACAAAGCCAAGAACTTATATTTTTCAACATTTTTCCTTGAATTTCGACAACTTTCTGACTGTCAACTCATTTTTTTAATGATCTTTTTTCTTGCTTAGATCATAATCAATCCGAACATGGTAAATACTCTTCAACATGGCTTTAAATATTTTCGATGATTCGGTGATATCGCGCATGGTAATATTCGCATTAGCGAATTGCCTTTGCATCAATTTATGATCGATAATTTTATCCACTAAAGTATTAATAGATTCTTCGGTAGGTTCCTTCAGGGCACGTGACGCGGCTTCTACCGAATCCGCCATCATCAATACCGCAGTTTCTTTCGAAAAAGGAACAGGACCAGGATATTTAAAGATTGACTCGTCGATCACTTTATCAGGATTCTCTTTCAGGGCTAGATTGTAAAAATAATCCACGCGAGTTGTACCGTGGTGTGTACGAATAAAATCGACCACAACCTCAGGCATTTGATGTTTTCGAGCCATCTCAATACCTTTCAACACGTGCGATATGATAATCTGTGCCGACTGTTCATGCGTCAATTCTTCGTGTGGATTATCATTTGTTTTTTGATTCTCGATAAAGTAAAGTGGATTAATCATTTTCCCAATATCATGGTATAAAGCACCCGCACGAACGAGTAGGGGATTTCCTCCAATTTTATAGATAGCTGCCTCTGCCAAGTTAGCCACTTGTAAAGAGTGCTGAAAAGTTCCAGGAGCCTTTAGCGATAATTCCCGTAACAATCGCGAATTACTATTGGTCAATTCCATTAAAGTTAAGTCCGATACAATACCAAACAATTTCTCAAAAGCATAAATCAATGGATAAGCCAATAAGGTCAAGCCTACGCTGACTGCAAAAGGAAGGATGTCCTGCCAATAAATACTGGAGAACGTTCCATTTCGCGTTAATACCAAGCCCACATAAGCCAAGATGTAAGTCGCCAAGATAATTACACTAGAAACTAGGAACTGCTCCCGTTTCACTAAAGTTTTGATACTATAAATAGCGACCATTCCGGCAGTAAATTGCAAGAAGACGAAGTCGAAGCTATTAGGAACAAACAGTCCAGCCACCAAAACCATCAAAATATGAATATTTAATGCGATACGCGTATCAAAAAGCAGGCGGAAGATAATCGGAACACTACAATAAGGAATGTAGTATAAGCTCGGTATTTTCAATTTAATCGCCCAACTCAATACCCCCAGCATCACGAGGATAACAATAAAAATGATGACCAGTAAACGGTTGTTATTGAAAATGTCTCGGCGAAAGAAATACAAGAACACCATGAGCAGGGTTAAGGCGAGGGAAATCAAAATAAAATGACCAAAAGTTACCAGATTTTGTTCACCACTGATACGAGATTCATCCTCAAAAACTTTACGCAGGGATTCTAATTTCTGATAAGTTTCATTATTAATGATTTTACCCTGTTCAGCGACCAACTCATCCTTCTGCACCATTCCTCGGGTCGTCGAAATATTGGCCAAGGCATTTTGTTCAACCTTATTAGTTTGGCTCTCGTTAAAAACATAATTGATCGTAATGTAACTTTTGAGCACTTCCGAAAGCCAATCCGGATGGTCGATGTTTTTATTTCGACTCATGGCATCTCGGATATAAGCATTAGCAGTTTCAATCGTAAGACAGTCCGCTGTATTTTTTTGCTGCGCAATATTTTCATGTACCAGTACAAAGTTGTACTCCAAGGCGGTGGCGTCATTCTTTACCGAATCATTACCTTTAGTCTGGTACCGGTTATTGAGTGAAATTATCCCTCGGTTGTACACGTAATTGAGTAATGCCGTACCGATTTCACGGTATTCGCTGAGAGCTGCAGCATTATTACTATCCAGCTGCGAGGCCTGCCATTTTTCATTTAAGTCGGTATTGAACTGATCGATTTGTTCCTTGCTGGCGATATCATTCAAGTTATAAATCGGTTGAACCGTTTTTAAAATATACTGCCGATCTCGAAGCAGTTCCTCAGGAGTCTTTAATATTGCAAAATTGTATGGGGAAATTAAATTCTCATGGTTCCATGCTTTTCCTTTTTGATACTCATACCGAAACCTTGGTTGTTTAGGTAAGAATATACAAATCAGTACAATGGTCAATACGACCATACCGTATTTCAATACGGTGGAATTTTGCTGCAATTTATCTTTGGGATAATTGATCTTCAGTTTTGCCACAGATTGCCTATTATGTTTCGTAACAAACAAATGTAACTATTTTAACCTGAAAAGAAGTCGGAGGGCTTTCATGTTCCTGTATATTCCAGGTTTTTTCGTTGTCCCTAATCTACATTTTTTTGCTTTCCATAGCTTCTTCTTCGGATTTCGTTCGGAACTCGCTTGGAACTCACTCGTTGTTGATAGGTTCATATCCGAATGAGTTCCGAAGGAGAACCATTTCAGTCTGCATTAAAGGGCAAATTTTATAGTAGAATTGCAGCGCTTTAAGGAAGCTGTTTTATCTCCAAAAAACGGAAGGATATCTGTTAACTGGTTTTTTATGAATTAGTTAATGGTTGCTGCTGTTGGAATTCCATTTGTGACAATTTTTTGGTTTATTAAAGAAAGATTACTTGTATCTTTGCAAAAAAATAGTAAACATGTCCTCACAAAAACATTTAATTGCCCCATCCATTCTTGCTGCAGATTTTGCGAAATTATACGATGATATCATCATGGTGAACGAAAGTGAAGCCGATTTATTCCATATTGATATTATGGATGGTGTATTTGTGCCAAATATTTCTTTCGGATTTCCGGTATTGCAAGCAATTGCGAAGCATGCCTTAAAACCATTAGATGTACATTTAATGATTGTAGATCCAGATCGTTATTTAAAAACCTGTCAGGAATTAGGTGCGGATATTATTACCGTGCATTACGAAGCTTGTACACATTTACACCGTACAGTAGCTGCGATCAAAGAGTTGGGCTGTAAAGCTGGGGTGGCATTAAACCCACATACCCCGGTATCCTTATTGAAAGATATCGTTCAAGATGTAGATATGGTTTGTTTGATGTCGGTGAATCCTGGTTTTGGTGGACAGCAGTTTATTGAGCGTACCTATCAAAAAATCAAAGAATTGAGAGCTTTAGCTTTGGAAAATAACACCGATCTTTTGATTGAAATTGATGGGGGAGTAGGCACAGCAAATGCTGGAAAATTGCTAGCTGCAGGGGCTGATGTATTGGTTGCGGGGAATTTCGTGTTTAGTTCTGACAATCCGAAGCAGACAATTGTAGATTTAAAAGCAGTAGATCCAACGATCCACTTCGCATAAGCATTGTTTAGAATATTTCCAAATTAGCCTGCAATGGCTGATATGGAATTTAAACCGTGTTTTTTTTGTATTTTTGCTTAGTATATTCGTAATAAAGTAGATATACCGCTAAAAGATTAAATAAATCATAAAAACTAATAATAAATGGCTTTTGATATAGACATGATCAAAAAAGTTTATTCTCAATACGATGAGCGTATTCAAGCTGCTCGTCAAATTGTAAATAAACCTTTGACTTTATCTGAGAAAATTCTGTATGCGCACCTTTGGGATGGTAACGCATCTGAGGCTTATGAGCGTGGAAAATCATACGTTGATTTCGCTCCAGATCGCGTAGCTATGCAAGATGCTACAGCACAAATGGCTTTATTGCAGTTTATGCAAGCGGGTCGTGCGCAAGCAGCAGTTCCTTCCACTGTACACTGTGACCACTTGATTCAAGCGCGTGATGGTGCTGCAGAAGATTTAACTCGTGCAAAACAAGAAAGTTCGGAAGTGTTTAACTTCTTGAGTTCCGTGTCTAATAAATATGGTATTGGTTTCTGGAAACCAGGAGCTGGTATTATTCACCAAGTAGTATTGGAAAATTATGCGTTCCCAGGAGGTATGATGATTGGTACAGATTCACATACAGTGAATGCGGGTGGTTTAGGTATGGTGGCTATCGGTGTTGGTGGTGCTGATGCATGTGATGTGATGGCTGGATTACCTTGGGAACTTAAATTCCCTAAATTAATCGGTGTTAAGTTAACGGGTAAATTATCCGGTTGGGCAGCTCCGAAAGATGTGATTTTGAAAGTGGCTGGTATCTTAACTGTAAAAGGTGGTACTGGTGCTATCGTTGAATATTTTGGTGAAGGTGCAGAATCTTTATCATGTACTGGTAAAGGTACCATCTGTAACATGGGTGCTGAAATTGGTGCAACCACCTCTACCTTCGGCTATGATGAATCTATGGAGCGTTATTTACGTTCTACAGATCGTGCTGATGTTGCTGATGCAGCAAATGCGATCAAACAACATTTAAATGCAGACCCTGAAGTATTGGCTAATCCAGAATTGTACTTTGATCAATTGATTGAAATCAATCTTTCTGAATTAGAACCTTCTTTAAATGGTCCTTTTACACCAGATTTATATACGCCAATTTCTCGCATGCGTGAGGAAGCAAGCAAAAATGGTTGGCCTACAAAAGTGGAATGGGGATTGATCGGTTCATGTACCAACTCTTCTTACGAAGATTTAGCGCGTGCTGCTTCAATTGCTAAGCAAGCTATTGACAAAGGTTTAGTGACTAAAGCAGAATTTGGTATCAATCCAGGTTCGGAGCAAGTTCGTTACACTGCAGATCGCGATGGTTTGTTGAAAAATTTCGAAGATTTAAATGCAACGATCTTTACGAATGCATGTGGTCCATGTATCGGTATGTGGGATCGTGCAGGAGCTGATAAACAAGAGAAAAATACGATTGTACATTCGTTCAACCGTAACTTTGCGAAACGTGCTGACGGTAACCCGAATACGTTTGCTTTTGTAACTTCTCCAGAAATGGTTGCTGCAATCGCTATTTCAGGTGACTTAGGATTCAATCCTTTGACAGATACCTTGACGAATAAAGACGGTGAACAAGTAAAATTAGATCCACCTACAGGTGATGAATTACCAGCATTAGGTTTTGCCGTAGAAGATGCAGGTTACCAAGCTCCAGCAGCTGATGGTTCTTCTGTTACCGTAGCGGTTTCTCCAACTTCTGATCGTTTGCAATTGTTAGAGCCTTTCGCAGCTTGGGAAGGAACCAACTTAATTGGTCTTCGCTTGTTGATTAAAGCAAAAGGTAAATGTACTACGGATCATATCTCTATGGCTGGTCCATGGTTGAAATACCGTGGTCACTTAGATAACATTTCTAACAATATGTTGATCGGTGCAGTGAACTACTACAACGAGAAAACAGATAACGTGAAAAATCAATTAACTGGCGATTACGCAGCAGTTCCTGCTACGCAACGTGCTTATAAAGCTGCTGGTATTGGCTCTATCGTGGTTGGTGATGAAAACTACGGTGAAGGTTCTTCTCGCGAGCACGCGGCAATGGAACCTCGTCATTTGGGTGTTCGTGCGGTATTGGTGAAATCTTTCGCACGTATCCATGAAACGAACTTGAAAAAACAAGGAATGTTAGGCTTAACCTTCGCAAATAAAGAAGATTACGATAAAATTCAAGAAAATGATGTAATTGATATCCTAGGATTGACGGAATTCGCTCCGAATACTCCTTTAACTATCGTTTTACACCATGATGATGGTACAAAAGATGAAATATTAGCAAACCATACGTACAATAAACAACAAATTGAATGGTTTAAAGCTGGTGGAGCGTTGAATATCATTCGTGCCAATCAAAACTAGATACTTTTGATGAGATGTCCATTTAGACATCCTATAGTTTACAAAAGAAGCTGCAGCAATGCAGCTTCTTTTTTTTAATTCAAGGTGTCCTTTTAAAAAATCGTGACACAAAAAATAATACACTTTTGCAATAAGCATTTTTCCTGTTGACAAAGGGCTGTCAATTGGTCTGCTAACTTTGATGCTATCATTAAAACATAAAGCATTATGAAAACGACAGCATTTATTACTAGAGAAGAATTATTAATTCATTGGCAAGGACACCGCGACTTGACCAGACGTACCATCGAGAAATTTCCAGAAGAAGAGTTGTTTCATTACAGCATAGGGGGTATGAGGCCCTTTGCAGATTTAATAAAAGAATTGTTGACCATTGCTGTTCCGGGTTTACAAGAAATTATCCATAAAGATCAAGGAAGTTTATCACACGATATTTTAGTAACGAGCAAAGCAGAACTGCTGAAGTTATGGGATGAGCAAACCCCACAGGTTACTTCTTTATTTGAGCAAATTAAAGATGAAGAATTTCACGAAGAAGTAAACTTGTTTGGAGAATATAAAAATAAGATATATGCGAGTATTCTATACTTCTATGATAATGAGATCCACCATCGAGCCCAAGGCTATGTTTACCTCAGAGCATTAGGTATCGAACCTCCATTTTTCTGGGATAGACCTTAATGATATTGATGTATATGACACAAGGCTCTCCAATTATTGGAGGGCCTTGTATATGTATTAAGATGTTACTTAATTATTTTTGAAAACAGAATTGACTTCTTTAATTTTCCAAGCCTGGTCTTCCCATTGCAAGCTTACATAGTCAATACGGGTAAAGGTGTCAAAAGATAAGGAAACTTTCGCTATGCTGTAATGCTCCGATTTTTCAATGATATCAAACTGCGTATCACAATCAAATGCAATGCCTTCTTGAGATTTTAAATGCTTGATATATGCGGCTTTAGTGACAGCAGCTTGTTTGTGGTCGGTTTGAAAGCGTTGTACAAAATTGTTGTCAAATAATTGGTTGACAAACTCGGTGTTGCCTTTAACCGTTGTGTTGATGTAAGCATCGACCACCTGTTCGATAACGGCACTATTTAAAGTTGCTTTTGGTTTTTTTGCAAATACACTAATCGATGCGATGGTGAATAAACTTACTAATGCGATGGATTTAATTAAACTTTTCATAATATTTTTCCTTTAATGGTGATATGTCTTTTTGTTTTGATACATCAAAGGTAGTTTTGAAAAGTGCGTTCACCTAGCTTCATTAGGTTAGTATGTACGTAAATTCGGTAAATCAAGGGTAAATTTCGGTGAATGAATTTCGATTTTAGCAGGCTGGATTTACCGAGGTATTGACCAGTTTAGCTCATCAGTTGCAAACGGTGCTTTTTTCCCCAATCGACTAATCGATTGATGATGTCAGCGGCTGATTTACCATATTCAGTAATGCTATATTGTACACTAACAGGTTTTGTTAACAATTTTTCCCGATGAACCAACAGGTTCGCTTCAAGATCTTTTAATTCTTTTGTTAACATTTTCGCAGAAATGCCTGTAATCTCTCGTTGCATTTTTTTAAAGGTATTTACTTCTTCTTCACGGCTGATGAGGTAGTAAATGATAAGTAATTTCCATTTCCCTGAAAATATGTCCAAGCTGTCTCGCATAGCCATTAAGTTTCCAGTACATTCTGGTGGATCATTTTTTAAAGTCTTCATTTGTTTCAAATAATTTGCATGTTCTAGCTCTCGTAAGTTAATATACAGCATTTTTATGAAAATTAGTATCCTAAGGGTAACTAGTTACCAACAATTTACCCATGATGATTGTTGTAGATAGGGTCCGTAAATTTGCCTATACATTAATTCTTAAATCACATGGGAACTAGAAATATTGAAAAAATACTACATCCTGGAACATTTAATTGGGTCGGTGATGCTTTTTATACCACTTCATTCATCGGGAAAGAAATTCCCCGCAGACGGATGGATCCTTTTTTTGCAATAGGTTATAATGCAGAAATTGAATTTGAGGCAACAGCTATTCCAAGAGGGGTAGGTGCTCATCCGCATAAGGGTTTTGAAACGGTTACCCTTGCGTATAAAGGTAAAATAGCCCATGCAGACAGTCGCGGAAATAAGGGAGTTATCGGAGAAGGGGATATTCAATGGATGACCGCAGGTTCGGGTATTTTACATCAGGAATATCATGAGGAGGATTGGTCCAAGCAAGGTGGAATGTTTCAAATGGTACAAATGTGGGTGAACTTACCAGCAAAAGATAAGGAAACTCAACCGCATTATCAGGATCTGGTATTCGATAAAATCCCTTCCGTTCCATTAGCTGCTGGGGGCTTTATTAAAGTCATCGCGGGGGATTATGAAAATCAGGCAGGACTAGCAACTACTTATTCTCCAATCCATCTTTACAATGCTTATTTAGGTCAAGGGAATAAAGCTGCATTCACATTTCCAAAGGATAACAACACAGCGATATTGGTTATTGAAGGATCTGTAATCGTAAACGAGCAAGAAGAAGTGTTGAAAGATAGTTTTGTGTTATTTGAAAACGGAAAGGATGAATCCTTTCAATTAACCGCCAGTAGCGAAGGAACCCTTGTTTTGGTTATGAGTGGAGAACCTTTGAATGAACCGGTAGCACATTATGGTCCTTTCGTGATGAATACGCAAGAGCAATTGAATCAAGCGTTTGAAGACTTTAGAAACGGGAAATTTGGAAGCCTTTAAACGAATTGGAAGCATACTCGTCCGCATTGTTTTATGGACCATCCGTGCAACATAAAACAATGCTGTTTATAAGTTCAGTAAAATTGCGGTATAAACGAATGGCTTCCTGAGTTATTTTACCGATCTCAAAATTTGGTAAGCGAGCCAAAAGGATAAACTGCTTTCTGCGCCTTGATTTTGGTTTACACCGTAGTCTTCAAGGCCGTCACAGCATCCTTTACTTTGTTCATCAAATAAGGCTAAACCTTTGCTATTAAGACCCAGAAACCATAGAAAGGTTTTTTGAAGTTTTCCCAATAGACTTTTATCTGGACCTATCCCTATCATTTCCTGATATAAAAGCATCATCATCGGTATTTCAATAGGTTGCTGTCCATATAGACTAAAGGAACCTCCTTCGGTATACCAATACTCATTTCCTACTGGTTGAAAATATGCGCCTGAAAAGGTTAATTGGTCTAAAAAATGAAAGGATTTAATTGCAGATGCAATGCCTGGCTTGTCGTTTAAATATTGGCTAGCCTTGACTAGTGCGAGGGGAAGTATAGCATTGTCATAACTAAGGATGGATTCATACCAGGTCCATCGGCCATGAGAAGCGATCATAAATTCTTCATGAATGGACTCTTGCAGTGATTTTATCCATTCGACAAGATCGGAACGTGCAGGAAACTGCGTAAGGACTGCCAGTATACCCAATAGGGCGTATCCCTTTGCTCTTAAGGAAATTAAGTTAGGTATTTGACGTATTCCTTTATTGAATATTTCCAAGGCAATAGGTCGATAGGTAGACCATTCCTTATTGGCTATCAATTCACCTAAGGCCCAAATAGTTCTTCCGAAGCTGTCATCGGATCCTTTAGCTTCAAGAAATTGTAAGTCATAAGCCATGAAATTGATAAAATTTCCATCCTCCCTTTGCATATAAAAAATGTAGGCTAAGTACGTGGCAATAAGTTTGTCATTCACTTCCGGATCCCGAATGGGATGAATTCTTGCAATTAAGAGCAAAGCTCGGCAATTATCATCTAAGCAATATCCATGATGATAATTTGGGATATTAAACTTGGCATGTTGTAGGATGCCGGTGTCATTTGTTAATTTTTGAATATGCTTTAAATTAACACTTGGGTGGTTTTTAATAAAAAGCTTGATTTTTTGATCTATTTCCTCGTTGGTTAAAAACATGTTTGTTTTTATTTTAATAGGGATTTATAGGGATTAGCATGTGCTGGAAAACGTTGCTCTACGTTAAATAAAGCTGGATTGCTTTTTAAGGTAGTGCCTTGTTTTTTTAGCGTTTTATTCTGTTTACTTAACTTTTGAAGTAAGACAGTTTGTTTTTTAGCGACATTTGGCCAGCTCATTTTATTTCCCTGAATTAAGGCATTTTTACGGTATTGATCCAGTAATGTAGGATTATCGAGCAGTTGTTGAATGCATGCCGCTAATTGATCTGCCTGATTAAAATCGAAAAGTAAGCCTCTATTTTTTTGCAATAAATCTTTTGCGTACCAGTAAGGGGTAGAAATGACTGCAGCACCTGCGCCCATAGCAAATGATAGGGTGCCGCTACTGATTTGGTTTTCATTTGGATAGGGTGTTACATAAATATCGCATGCCTTTAAATAAATTTCTAACCATTCATCATTGACATATCGGTCTATAAATAATACCTTGCCACTTAACCCTTTATCCGCTGCTAACTGAATTAATTGATTTCTATATTTTTCACCTTCTTCTTGCACCACATTGGGATGTGTTGCCCCTAAAATGACGTATAAAAATGTAGGGTCATTGACTTGGGCTACAGCCTCAATGGCTGTTTCAAACCCTTTACTTCGACCGATAAGACCGAAGGATAGCATGACTTTTTTACCTGTAAAACCTAAGATTTCTTTGGCAGACTGTTGTGTTATTTTGAACGTCGGCACACCGTGTGGAATTAAGGAAATTTTTGATTCTGGAATTTCATATACCGATTTCAGCATTTCGATTGCTCGATTGGTCATTACTGTTAAATGATCTGCTTTTTTTCCAAATTGCTGTATGATTAATTTCTCCGGAGTAGAGGGATTCATTAATACGGTATGTAAGTTTACGACCAAGGGTACGCTAACTTGATCGATTAAGCGTTGAATATAAGCCCCAGATTCACCTCCAAAAATGCCAAATTCATGTTGTATGATACATGCATCGTACTGGCTATTGATCCAATGACCTGCTTGAGTATAGTATTGCGATTCATTTCTTGGTATGACCCGTTGAACTTCTTTAGGGAATTGCCTTTCTGATTTATCGGAAATAGCTAGGATATGCACTTCATGCCCTTCTCGTATTAAAGATTTATATAAATCATGCGTAAAAGTGGCGATTCCACATTTTCTAGGGAGATAAGATCCAACAATTATAATTTTCATAGTTTTTCCAAGCATGTTTAAATAGTAAGTAATAGTTGTCTGATTTTATAATCATTCCCCGCAGTAACATACATTAGAATAACAGTAGAAATCAAAAATAGTTCGAATAGGATTGATTTTTTATTGATTTTTTGTCTGTTATAAGTTTATTTTAAGCCATTTATAGCTTAGGCTAGTTCCAGGTGCTGTAAAATTTATTAAACAAAAATCTTTATGGATTGTACAGTATAGTATGGCAATAAAAATTACACGAAAAGATATTTTTTTTAGACCAGACCAAGATCGGGTATTGGCTAGAAGGTTTACGATGAGTGATGAACGAACTAAGAAAATTATTCAACGAGTCTTGGGGCTTAATGAGGAAGAAAAAACGAAATTATTGACACAAATTCTCCGCAATTATGCCAAAAGGCACCGTAGTATCGTGTATGTTTTGCAAAAAAATTACCATTTTCGAGATTACCTTCTCGAGGAAATGGGCATCGATAAATCGAAATTGACCGAAAGGGAGGAAATGTTAATAGGAGCCTACCTTACGATGGAATACTCCATAGAAGCTGCTGCTTATTTTAACCCTTCCATAATTATATCTCCAGACCAAACACAGTTGAATGATGGAGAATGCCGTGTTATATTAAGTTTTAGAGCTGTGGGCGAGGGTCACCTTTCTTCCATAGTCTTTAGATCGGCGGTATTGGACAATGATTTGAATATCGTGCTAGAAGAAGCCGGAATATTGCTAGATAAACCTAAACAGGTAAAAAATCACCGGTATAACAAGGAAGAGTTTATTGATAAACTATTGCAATTGCATAGTGATGGCCATGAAATTGTTGAGCAGTTGAAAAATAAATTACCTGAATATTTTATTTATGATGAATTGCGTCGATTTGTAAGAGAAATTGAACATCGAGAAGAATTAAGTTACGATAAGCAAATTTTGCTACAGCAGATTCTGTGGCTAGCTTCATCTCATTATGAAATTAGCTATTCCATGGACACGGCGATTTCTGAGCGGGTAATTTTTCCAATCAGTGATACAGAAAAAAATGGTATTGAAGATGCACGATTTGTTCAGTTTAAGCTGGAATCGGGTAAGAAAATTTATTATGCCACTTATACAGCTTACGATGGACATACCATTTTACCCAAACTGTTGTCTACCAAAGATTTTTTAGGTTTTAAGGTGCAACCGATCAATGGTAAATTAGCGAATAAGGGGGCCGCATTGTTTCCTCGAAAAATCAATGGAAAATATGCAATGCTCTGTCGTGTGGATGGGGAGAATAGCTATATCGCCTTTTCCGATCGATTAAACAATTGGCAGGAGGATGTAATACTAATCGATGAACCTCAATACCCATGGGAATTTGTTCAAGTAGGAAATTGCGGTTCGCCTTTGGAAACATCGAAAGGATGGCTCGTGATTACCCATTCGGTAGGGCCTTTGCGGGAATATTCCTTAGGTGCATTATTGTTAGACCTCCAAGATCCCACCAAAGTGATCGGTAAATTAAAACAACCGCTCCTGTATCCCAATCATATGGAACGTAATGGTTATGTTCCAAATGTGGTGTACTCCTGCGGACAGGTGATTCATAATGGTCATTTAATCATTCCTTACGGCTTTTCGGATCAAGAGTCGACCTATGCAACCATTTTATTAGATGATCTGCTAGAGGAGCTCTTAAAGGAGGAGTAGAAAGGTGCTTTTTTTAGGGGCACCTGTATGTGCAAATTTCCTGCGTTGCTTTTGAATAATTTGAATAAACGGATTAATCGGAATACGATTTTAATAAAATCGGTTAGCTCTTTAATCCTAGGGAATAATTACGAAAAATAATTTCTTATTTCAACCTCATCTAAAGCGATTTGTTCGCGCATTAATTCCAAGCTTTCAAACCATTGGTCATGGCGAATAAATTTGAGGAATTTGATGCGAATAGTTTTGGTATATAAGTCGTCGTTAAAGTCCAATAGGTTCACCTCAATTTTCCGATTCATCCCATCAATGGTTGGCCTTGTACCGATATAACACATACCTTGAGCAATACGTTCGGGTATAGGTTGGAAGTATTCACCGGTTTTGATGTCTGCGGTACGAGGGTATATTTCTACTTCCACAGCATAAATGCCATAGGCAGGAATCAGTTTATGCGATTCATGAACATGGATATTGGCCGTTGGGAAGCCGATTTCTCTTCCGATTTGGTCACCACGAATGACGGTGCCTGTTAATTCAAAGGAATAGCCTAGGTATTTATTAGCGGTATCGATGTCTCCTTTAATCAGGGATTCCCGGATGCGTGTAGAAGACACTGCTACATGTTCGATATCTTGTTCTGGGATTTCTTCCACAGAATAGTCAAAAATTTCTGAATTGTGTATTAAATCTTTGATCGTGCCTTTACGGTCTTTACCAAAATGATGATCGTAGCCAATCACAATTTTCTTACATCCGATCTTGTTCACCAATACATTGGATATGTAATCCTCAGGAGTTTGATTAGAGAAATCGCGTGTAAAAGGGGTGATAATTAAGTGATCGATTCCAGCGAGTGCCAAGCGTTCTACCTTTTCATCGATATCATTGATTAATCGTAAGGAGTCATCATCAGGATTGATAATTAACCTTGGGTGGGGGTAGAAGGTAAGTAATACAGTTTCACCGGTATTATGTTTCGCCAATTCTACGAGTTTATGTAAAATCTTTTGATGTCCAACATGCACACCATCAAATGTGCCGATAGTGACAATAGCAAAATCTAAAGCCTGGAACTCTTCGAGATTTCTATATATTTTCATTAGGTATTATCTTTATCAATTCGTATTTAGGTCTTTAAACTTTTGTTTGTCTAATATGGTTAATCAAATCAGGAAGTTGCCATGCGTTTTGGACATGAAAGGTACCATTCATGGTTCTCCGTAGAGAGGATAAATGGGAACCTATTCCTAACTTTTGACCAAAATCATGAGCTAAGGAACGTATATATGTGCCTTTGCTGCATTTTATTCGGAAATATACCAAAGGCATTTGAATTTTTTCCACTTCAAATGTCATAATATTGACTTTTCTTGCTTTTAATTCAACTTCTTCACCACGTCTTGCTTTTTCATAGACGCGCTCTCCATTGATTTTGATCGCGGAATGCGCTGGTGGAAACTGGTCTTGCTCGCCAAGGAATGCGATTGCGGTTTGACGAATATCTTCTTCTGTGATATGGGAAATATCGAAAGATTGATCTACTTCGGTTTCCAAATCATAGGAAGGTGTTGTTCCACCTAAGGTGATTGTTCCAGTGTATTCTTTGTCCTCCGCTTGAAAACCATCTATTTGCTTGGTCATTTTACCTGTGCAAATTACAAGTAACCCGGTAGCTAAAGGATCTAAAGTACCTGCATGACCTACCTTAACTTTTTGAGGTTTTATGCTGTTTCTTATTTTTCCTACCACATCAAAACTGGTCCATGTGAGGGGTTTATCGACGAGAAGAACTTCTCCTTCGGCAAAAGAAAAGTCGGTTTTATTGAAGTCTATGCTTGAAATATCCATTTAATTTTTTTGACTATTGCTCATTAGGATTCTTTTTGTTGAGAATAATGAGGTCAATAGCTCGTTAAATTTTTGTGCAAAAGTACGGATATTATTTTTAGTACTTAGTATAACATAGGTAGTATTTGGAATTTGTCTGAATAAGCGACTCATTTGATTCATTGATACGGCCATAAATAAAAATAGCCAATGATTTTCTCATTGGCTATGCTATAGTCGTTCTACGCGTTAAGTTCGTACAGTTAGGGATTAATTGTTGTAAAAGAATATCAACAAGGCAATTCCGATGATGATTCGATACCAACCCCAGAATTTAAAACCGTATTTGGTAAGTACGGATATAAATGTTTTTACAGCAATCATTGCGACAATGAAAGCGACAATATTTCCAATGATGAAAATGAGAATGGTTTCATTGCTTTCCAAAATCATTTCATAACCTTTTTGCGCATTAGCAGTTCCCTCGGCCCAAGTTTTTACAAATACGGAGTATACCGTAACGGCCAACATCGTAGGTACAGCTAAGAAAAAAGAGAATTCAGCCGCTGCTTTACGGTCTAAGCCTTGGGTCAGTCCACCAATAATAGATGCTGCAGAACGGGAAGTTCCAGGCATCATGGCAAGACATTGCCAAAATCCAATTATAAATGCTTTTTTAATGGGAATTTCTTTCTCATCGGTGATCGTTGGGTTTTTAAACCACTTGTCTACGAATAACAAAACCACTCCGCCTAATACTAATACGGAAGATATAGCGATTTGGTTTCCCAAAACGGCCTCAATTTTATCGTCCAATAATTTTCCTAAGACCAAGGCAGGAATTACTGCAATGGAAAGTTTGTAATATATTTTTAAATTATTGGGATCAAAAAATTTCTTCCAATACAAGACAACAATGGAAAGAATGGCTCCAAATTGAATGGACACCTGAAACATTTTTAGGTATTCACTTTCTTCCATACCCATCAATGCGGCAGTAAAGCCCATGTGTGCTGTGGAGGAAATAGGTAGGTATTCTGTTAAGCCTTCAACAATAGCTAGGATAATAGCCTCAAAATAATTCATTATTCTTGCCCTGCTTTCTTCTTAGGTTTATATAAGATGGCTACAAAACCAAGTGCAAAACCTAGGACAACCAAGAAAGGTGCTAAGGTAATTTTTGTGAAGCTGTAAATATCTTCAGTGCCCATCATCAATATAAAGCCGATAGCAACCACAATGATGCTAAGGATGAATAGCTGATAATTTATTTTTTGAAATACAAATTGCCCTTTTGCTCCTGGGCTAACATTTGAGTTTTTGTTTTTAACTGTTTGGCTCATGATTTATATGATTATCAATGGTTTAGCGATATAAGCTTGCGGATTTAGCACGTAAGTATTTAGTTACAGCAAAATAGGTGCTGGCACCAGAAATAAGGATACCCAATCCTAACACAATGATAAAAATCATTGCGAACTCAAACCAGTCTCTTAAGAAGACAAGTTCAGGCACTTGTTTTTGAGCAAAATGCAGGGTTAAGACCAGTAGTAAAATGGCAATTAATGCGCCGATCAATCCGTGAGCAATACCATACATGATGTAGGGTTTACGGATGAAATTTTTCGTAGCACCAATTAATTGCATGCTTTTGATTAAAAAGCGTTGGGAATATATAGCTAATCGAATGGTGTTATTGATTAATGCTATGGCGATGATTAATAGAATTACAGTAAAGGCCAATATGACAATTCCAATAACTCGGATATTTTTGTTTACCATATCAATTAAGGATTCTTGGTAAACCACTTCTTTGATACGGCTGTTTTTACCTATTTTATCGATGAACATTTGGATACTATCGCTATTGGCGTATTGTTCTTTCATGTAGATGTCGATGGATGGCAATAGGGGATTACGTCCTAAATATTCGACAAAATCTTCTCCAAGATCTTCTTTTAAATTTTTGGCCGCTAATTCTTTACTCACATACTCTGATCGTAATACATAGCTGTCTTTCTCTAAATCTTTTTGAAGACTTAATACATCACCCTCATTGACGTTTTCATTGACAATGACATTTAATACGATGTTTTCCTTCACGTAACGAGAAAGGTTTTTTGCATGGACTAGGATCAGTCCTAATAAACCGGTCATTAATAATACCAGTGCTATACTGATAACGGTAGAAACATATACTGATTTCGTTTTCTTTCTTGGCGAACCCTGTTCGATCACTGACATATATTGTTATATCTAGATAATTCATGCGAAAGTAAGGATTTCGATTGAATCATAGCATGATTAAAAAAACATTCTATGAATAAAACGCCTATACTTGCTTTCATTCTAACAACGAATATCAGAAATTATTGTATAGAATAAAAAACTTTTATACGGATTTTGCCCTAAAATCCCTAATTTCGCAATTCTTTATACCATTCATTTTAAGACATAATGGAATATTCGCATCAATCGATAGAACAAAAATGGCAAAAATTTTGGGCTGATCATCAAACGTTCAAAACAGCTGAAAGTACTGATAAACCAAAGTATTACGTATTGGATATGTTTCCTTATCCATCTGGAGCGGGTCTACACGTGGGTCATCCACTAGGCTATATCGCTTCGGATATTTTTTCTAGATACAAAAGGTTGAAAGGTTTTAATGTTCTTCATCCGATGGGTTATGATTCTTTTGGTTTGCCTGCAGAACAATATGCGATTCAAACAGGACAACATCCAGCGATTACCACGGAAACGAATATTAATCGGTATCGGGAGCAATTGGATAATATCGGTTTTTCGTATGACTGGTCTCGGGAGGTGAGAACCTCTAGTCCATCGTATTATAAATGGACGCAATGGATCTTTATGCAACTTTTTGATGCATGGTACAATAAGAACGCAGATCAGGCAGCGCCTATACAACAATTGATTGCCCATTTTGAGCAACATGGATCGCTAGGTATTCAAGCCGAGGCTGATGAAGATATTCAAGAATTTACGGCGGAGGAATGGAAATCTTTCTCTGAAGAAGAGCAACAAAAGGAACTGTTAAAATATCGTTTAGCTTATTTGCGCGAGAGTACGGTCAACTGGTGTGCGGCATTGGGAACGGTATTAGCGAATGATGAGGTCATCAATGGGGTGTCTGAACGCGGAGGTTATCCGGTGGAACAGAAAAAAATGATGCAATGGTCTATGCGTATTACGGCATATGCAGATCGCATGCTTCGTGGCCTAGATACTATCGATTGGCCTGAGCCTTTGGTGGAAATGCAACGCAATTGGATTGGTAAATCGGTAGGTGCTACTGTGAAATTTCCAGTTCCTCAATTAAGTACTTTTATTGAGGTATTTACAACACGAGTGGATACTATATTTGGGGTTAGTTTTGTTGTATTAGCTCCAGAACATGAGTTAGTAGATGCTTTAACTACAGATGATCAACGTTCTGAAATAGAGTCGTATATAGATCGTACAGCTAAAAAATCGGAGCTGGACCGTATGGCTGATACGAAGACGGTATCTGGCGCATTTACAGGTTCATATGCGCAACATCCGATCACAGGTGAAGATGTTCAAATCTGGATAGCGGATTATGTATTAGCAAGCTATGGCACGGGTGCCGTAATGGCTGTACCTTCCGGTGATCAACGCGATTATGTTTTTGCAAAACATTTTAATTTACCCATAATTCCAATTTCTGATTCACAGGATATTAGTGAGGCTGCGGATTCGAATAAAGAGGGTTTATATATCAATTCTGATTTCATCAACGGCCTGTCTTATCAGGAAGCGGTTCCTGCGTTAATAGAACGCTTAGAATCCTTAAAATTGGGCAAAGCAAAAGTCAACTTCAGAATGCGTGACGCTATTTTTGGTCGTCAACGCTATTGGGGGGAACCTGTTCCAGTCTATTTTAAAAATGGCTTGCCTTACTTGTTGAAGGAAGAGGAATTACCTTTATTGCTTCCAGAAGTAGATAAATACTTGCCTACTGAAACTGGAGAACCGCCATTGGGGCGCGCAGAAGGTTGGAAATACCAAGGGGCCTATGAATACGAATTGAGTACAATGCCTGGATGGGCAGGGTCTTCTTGGTACTGGTTCCGTTATATGGATCCACAAAATCAAGATGCCTTTGCCTCCAAAACAGCTGTGGATTATTGGAAGTCTGTGGATTTATATATTGGTGGTTCTGAGCATGCTACAGGCCATTTGCTGTACTCCCGCTTTTGGAATAAATTCTTAAAAGATTTAGGATTTCATAACGAGGAAGAGCCGTTTAAAAAATTGATTAATCAAGGGATGATTCAGGGTCGATCGAACTTTGTGTACCGTCTCTTGGATGATGAAGGCCGAGGAACAAATACTTTTGTTTCTGTAGGTTTAAAAGATCAATATGCGCATATTCCTTTACATGTGGATGTAAATATTGTTCAAAATGACATATTAGATGTCGAAAAATTTAAATTGTTTAGACCAGACTTTGCTCAAGCAGAATTTATATTGGAGAATGGTAAATATATCTGCGGAACAGAGGTTGAAAAAATGTCCAAATCGAAGTACAATGTCGTTAATCCGGATGATATCATCAGTCAGTATGGTGCGGATACCCTTCGATTATACGAGATGTTTTTAGGACCATTGGAGCAAGCTAAGCCATGGAATACGAATGGAATAGAAGGGGTTTATAAGTTCTTGAGGAAATTGTGGCGTTTATTTCATAACGCTGCAGGAGAATTCGAAGTTTCAGCTGAACAAGCCTCAAAAGCGGAATATAAGGCTTTGCATAAAATCATCAAGAAAGTGGAGGAGGATATCGAACGATTCTCATTCAATACTTCCGTATCTGCTTTTATGATTTGTGTGAATGAATTAACCGAATTGAAATGTAATAAGCGGGAAATTCTTCAGGATTTAATTATCTGTTTGGAACCTTATGCTCCACATATTACAGAAGAACTTTGGTCGTTATTGGGTAATGAAGCAGGAGCTATTTCTTACGCGAAATTTCCAATATTCAATGCCGCATATTTACAAGAAAGTGAATTTGCTTATCCGGTTTCTATCAATGGAAAGATGAAAATGAATCTTTCGCTGGCATTGGATTTAGATCAACAAGCTGTTGAAGCTATCTTGAAGGAAAATGCGGATGTCCAAAAATACCTGGATGGTAAGCTTGTTAAAAAAATCATCTTCGTAAAAGGCAAGATTATTAATATGGTGGTATAGGTAATAGTTGTTATACCATACCTCAGAGAACATATTGAAATAAAAAAGCTCGGCTGAATCTTAATTTCTGCCGAGCTTTTTTGTGTTCATTGTAGGTGTTTTTTTAATGAACTGAATGAGTATACTAGGTAACAATTTATTTTTCCTCTAAGCTGATTACTAGGTATGCACAAATTTACTAAGGAAGATAAATATGCTTTGAATCCTTTTAATTCATGGAAGAGAGGTAAATATTATCGAGTCCATAAGAGGTCGGTTGATCGGTGGCTTCTATCTCTAAAATGGCGTTCTTACCTATTTCATCATGTTTAATCCACAATCGTTGTATATCTTTTCCATTCAATTTGACAGATTTGATGTACCTGTTTTTATTATGGAAGTTACGAACCTTGATGTGAATTTTTAAATTGTCTCGATTTATTATTATTTCAGGGAAAAAGGGCACGTTTAAGTAATAAATGGGCTCACCAATAAGTGGTTGATGAAAACCTATAGCCGACAATATGAACCAAGAGGACATGGCGCCTGCATCATCGTCCATAGTCCTGATGAATGCCTTTGGTTCATTTTTGTAGATTCTGTCGACGAAAGGGTCGATTCCACGGCTATTGTCGTTGAAATAGTATTGAACAACCGTATCTAGGGCTATCTCATGAATTAAAGATTGGTACTTCCAAGGTTTATCACTCGCATAGTATAAAGTAGGCGATTGAATGTCTGGTTCATTGGCACGATTAAAATAATGGTTGTCAAAAAAGTCATCCAACTGTTTGCTGAATTCAGCTTTCCCACCAGCTATTTCTACTAATCCTTTTACATCAAAAGGAACATTCCATCGGTATTGTCGGATGGTTCCTTGATACATATTTCTAGCGGACATGCGATCGACATCGGAACGATTTAAATCCTTAAATTCTTTTATCCAATGGTTTTTATAGGCTTGAGCCCTTTTCAAATAGTGTGCTTGATCCGTTTGAATGAGTTGACTCATGGCCCACATGTCATAGGTGGCTTCTAGAAATTTGTCTGGTTTGGAAAAATCAAATGTGCTGGTATCTTTTATCAGTTGATTTTTTATTTTTTCGATGTCAATTTGATATCCTTTTTTTATAGCATCTAATAAGACCACTGCTGCATGTTCCGTTCTTACCGAGTTAGCAGGTTCATGAGGACCTGCATAATCATATTTGCCGTATTGGTAAAGATTGGCAATGGAAGTGCTGATATCTTGGTAGGTAGCAGGATATAATAAGGCTAATAGCGGAAGTTGTGTTTTGAAATTATCCCAGATGGCCCAACCATGGTAGCGCTTTCCTTTAGCATTGTATTCTTTCCCATCAGTAGCACGAAAGGTACCATCGGGCTCTGAAATATTAAACGGTGATTGTATGCTGCGATAGAGTAAGGAGTAAAACAGTTTTTTTCGGTCTTCATCGTTTCCTTTGACCTCTATAGCTCCTAAATAATTGTTCCAATTTAAGGAAGATTTTTCCTTTAATTTGGAATAACTTAAATGTATGTTTTTCTTTAGGTCAGCTAAGGCATATTGTTCATTTACAGCGGAAAAACTAATTCTAAAATTGACCTTTTCGGCTTCTGGTGCTAAGAGCACCTTGATTACTTTATCGTCTATTTTCTGTAATTTTCCTTGGTCGATTTTGATGGCGTAATAGAGGCTATATACTCCTACATTACAAGTTGTTTTTGCTTTGATTTTACCGATAATATATTGATCGTCTATCAACTGATTTTCATTGCTGACCCAAGCATTGTTTAATGAATATCCAAAATCTAACTGTAAGCCTTTGTCACCTTTTGGAAATGTATATTCATGTATTCCGGTATTTTCATGCACGGCGATTTTTGTACTTATTCCTTCGTTAAAACCGATTTCATAAAATCCAGGGCCTGCCTTTTCGTTGATTTTATTTAGATATTGTTGCTTAAAGTTGTCACCTAAATACGGGTTCACCATGATTAATCCTCCGCTACCTTTACATCCAACCCCTTCAAAACGATTATGGGTAAAGCCAATGACTTTTTTTGCAAAGTGTTCGTACCCTGCATGCAATTGAGGGTAGGTATGAGGTACTATATTCATTTGATGTAATGGGGAAGAAGCTCCTGGAGTCAATTGCCCATGGTCTCCAGAACTACCTAAGAAAACATTCACATAGGAATTGATCGGTTGTGCGGCACTAGGTAATGAACCGCAAAGCAATAATACGATAACACATCGGAATAAGTTAAATTTCATAGTTGGAAAAAATCTATAGGTTAAGACCTCGCTAAAATAAGAAAAGATTTGGTTTCTGAATTGCAAGGCTTAGTACATAACAATTAGTTTACATAAACCATGTTTAATTAATAATAAGTTAATCTACTTCTAATAGTTCGTTAACCCTGCAAGGATACTTTTGTGCCTATCTACAACTACGCTATTTCAAATATGAATAAAAAATCAACGAAACTATTTTGGCTGTTATTATCTATAACCGCTAGTGGAATGACTTTGCAAGCTGAGCCTTTACCAACAACTAAAATAGAGTTTAGTGCGTTGCAAGATCAAGTGAGGGGAAAAATTACTGATGTAAGTGGTAAACCGGTGTCTGGAGCTACTATTAGCAATTTGCAAACTAATCAGGTTGTTCAAAGTAACGAATCTGGGGAATTTAGTATTGAGGGAAAAAGTAATGAATCTATTCGGATCAATTTTTTGGGTTATAAAACTAAAACGATTGTAATTGCCTCTCAACGAAATTTGACTATTCAATTGGAGGAAGCTGGTCAGGAAATTGAAGAGGTTTTGGTTTCCATCGGGTATCAGCGTGTTCGCAAATCAGACGTGACGGGAGCAATATCCAATGTGAAAGCGGAGGAATTAAATTTATCATCGCCAAAATTAGGTCAAGGATTAGTCGGTAAAGTTGCCGGCGTACAAATCATGCAAACATCGGGTGCACCTTATGATGGAGTTAAAGTTCGTGTACGTGGAATGGGCTCTATCAATGCAGGATCAGATCCTTTGTATGTTATTGACGGTTATCCATCAGGGAATAACCTAAACATTAACCCGAATGATATCGAAACGATTGATGTCTTAAAAGATGCCGCATCTGCAGCTATTTATGGTTCTAGAGCTGCTGGTGGAGTGGTGTTGATAACGACCAAGCGAGGGAAAGAAGGGAAAAGTCAGGTAGATTATGAACTATTGGGCGGTTTTGGACAATTGTCCAAGAAAGTGGATGTGTTAAATTCATCGCAATTTATTGATTTATTGATCGATGGACGTAATAATAGTTATCGCGATTTGGTTTTAGGTCGTGGAATGAGCTGGTCTGATGCGATGCTGAATGATGATAATAAAACTAGAATTTCACGGGTTGGAAATGCGGGTTCGGTGTCTATACCGGAAGAGTATTATGATTTTGTAAGTGGTACTGCGAAAACAGCAGCCTATGATACGGATTGGCAAGATGCCTTGTACCGTTCTGCGCCATTCCAACGCCATAATATTTCTGCATTCGGTGGAAATGATAAATCGAAGTACTTCTTGAGTACTTCCTATCAGAATCAAGAGGGGATCATGTTGAATACGGGGCAAAAGGTATTCAACTTCCGCGCAAATATGGATTCAAAGGTTTCTGAAAGATTGCATGTAGGGGCAAATGTATCTTTTACCTACAATGATAATAAAGAAGTTGGTACCGGACGTTTTGATCAGAGTCCATCCATGTCTGCATTGATTTACCTGCCTACATTGCCAGTGTATAATGAAGATGGTACTTATGCGCAATATCAAATGGGCGAATTATCAGCGAACCAATTTGGTATTCAGAATCCTGAAAATCCATTGGCCTATGTAAGTAAAGTTAAGGATACGCGTAATGGTAAAAAAGGACTTTATAATGCCTTTGCCGATTTTAAAATTATAGAGGGATTAAATTTGAAAATAAATGGTGGACTTTCTGTATACGATCAGAAATACGATTATTATAAGCCCACAAGTATTTCCAATGGAAATAATAGACCTTTTTCTGATCAAGCTAAAGCGGCTGCATATGCAGATGCTAATACCCGATCGGAGATCGATAAACTCGTAGAAGGAACCTTGACTTACCACAAAACTTTTAGTGAGAAACATCAACTATTAGCTTTGGTAGGTTATTCTGCACAGCGTACTGACTTGGATTACATAGCTTTGCGTGCAAAGGGTTTCCAAAATGATGCGATTGGAGAAATTTCTGATAAGGGTGCAGATCCTAGCAATTTTACGTTACAGGATGCTTACAAACGTACGACTACTTTACAATCCTATTTTAGTCGTGTAAACTATAGTTTCGATAGTAAGTATTTCATATCAGCAACTTTTCGTACAGATGGATCTTCTCGTTTTGGAGTGGATAAATGGGCTTTGTTTCCTTCTTTATCGGCAGGATGGACAATTTCTAACGAATCATTTTATGACAGTTGGTTAGGTGCTGGTTCAGTTATGAAATTAAGAGCGAGCTGGGGAAGAAGTGGAAATAATAATATAGGTGATTACCGTAATATTAGTAATTATAGCAGTCCAACGGGTGTGATTATTGGGAATAAGGTGGTTACCGCTTATTATCCTCAAGACTTGAATGATCCTTATTTGTCCTGGGAAAGTACTTCTCAATACAATGCAGGTCTAGATCTTACCTTATGGAAAAACAGGTTAAATATCATGACCAATTTCTATTTGAGTAATTCAACGAATTTATTGTTTAACCAACCTATTTCTGCTGTATCAGGAGCTACAAGTATTTTAACAAATTTACCAAACAGTAAGGTTCAAAATAAGGGCTTTGATGTGCAGGTAGACGCTAGGCTGATCAAGAGAGAAAGTTTTGAATTTGGCTTTAGCGGTAATATCAATGTAAATAGAAATAAGGTATTGGATTTAGGTGGAGCATCGACCATAATTACCAATGGTGCTGAGCGTTCTTATCCGACCCACATAACCCAAGAAGGTAGTCCAATCGGGATGTTTTATGGCTATAAAGTTTTGGGAATTGCTACTGCGGAAAATTACCAGACGGTTGCGCCTTCTTCGGCATCAACGACCAAATTACAACCAGGCGATCTTTATTTTGAAGATGTGAATGGAGATGGAATTGTAAATGATGATGATAAGCGTGTGATTGGTAACCCGCATCCGAATTTTACTTATGGATTTGCCTTGGATTTCCGTTATAAAAAGTTTGATTTAAGGACATCTTTCAACGGATCTCAAGGAAATAAGGTATTGGATGGATACGATTACTACCTCTACAATATGGAGGGTTCAGGAAACCAATATGCGGATGTTGCTCAGCGTTGGAAATCAACGAATAATCCAGGTGATAATGCTGTGTATAGAGCAGCACGTGGCGGCACGCAAAGTAACAGTACGCGCTTATCGACATTCTATCTGCAAGATGGTTCTTTCTTAAGAATTACGAATGTGATTCTTGGTTATACGTTACCTAGTTCAGTCGCGACGAAGATTAAATTATCTGGCATTCGTGTCTATGGAAGTATTGATAATCCATTTACAATATCAAATTATAAAGGTTATAACCCGGAGCCTGATTATAACCAACGCGGAAATCTAACTCCAGGAGTGGATTACGGATTGTATCCATTGGTGAGATCTTATAATCTAGGTGTCAAAGTTAGTTTTTAAAGAGATCAAGTTTAATCGAATTCAAGTGTTCCAACAATAAGAAGTTTAAGATGAAAAAAAGATATATATTACCCATAATCCTACTTGCACTAAGTTCATGCAGTAAAGATTTTTTAAATAAAACAGATCCTAATGCAGTATCCATAATACAGTATTTTAAATCTGAAAATGATGTTCTATTAGCTGTCAATGGTATTTACCAATCTTTAAGATCAGGGAGTACTGTCGGAGAGGGTAGCGGTTTGTACAGTGAGGAGCGTTCGGATAACTCAGGTAGAGATGATAATCAATCCAACTCTGGAGAACCTTTCCAATTTAATGATTTTTCGCTTTTAGCAGGGAATAGTTATTTGAAGACTCATTGGTCAGCGATGTATGATGGTATTGCACGCTGCAATACGATTTTGAGTCATATTGATGTCGTGAATTTCAGTAATCCGGAATTAAAGAGCCGTTACATTGCTGAAACCAAGTTTGTCAGAGCATTACTGTATTTTCATATGGTTCGCAAATTTGGGGATATCCCTGTTTCTTTAGTGGAAATTACATCAAGACAACAAGCCGAAGCGATTGCATTTCGAGTGAAGGAAGCGGAGGTTTATCAGCAAATTGTATTGGATTTAACGGAAGCTTTAGATAGTAATCTGCCTGATTTGCAAAAAGACTATGCCGTAGGTAGGACTTCTAAGGTCGCTATACAATCGCTGTTAGGCCATGTTTATCTAACTATGGGTGCAATATTACCAGAAGGGAAACAAGCAAATTTTACCAAAGCTGAGGAATATTTAGGTGCCGCATATCAAGCTAGGCCATTTGGTAAATTAAGTGAGATACCGTATGCAGATGTTTTTGACGTGAATATGAAAATGACGAATAAGGAGCTTATTTTTCAAGTTCAATATATGCGAGGAGATCAGAACTATCATTCTTCAATAGCTCGGAATAATCAAGCGCGAGGGGAAACGATCAATTCAAGATTCAATTCTACAGGTGTGGGTAACCGAGCAAGTAAGGATTTAGTGGCTGAATTTGAACCTGCAGATATAAGAAAGGATTTTTCTGTCAAGTTTGCCAGTTCTTCTGTAGTGAATGATTGGTTTATCACGAAATTTAGAGATAATAGCGATGCAGCTGGAACGAATGGCTGGGGTGGAAATGATTGGATATTGATTCGGTATGCCGATGTGATGCTTTTATTGGCTGAAACAAAAATGCACTTAGGTAAAAACGATGAAGCTATTGTCTTATTGGATGAAGTAAGAGAACGCGCTGGATTACCTTCTTATGCCACCTCAAGACAAAATGTTTCCTATGCGACTAAATATCCCACTTTAAAGGATGCGATATTGCATGAAAGACGTGTAGAGTTGGCCTTTGAGAATCATCGTTGGTTTGACTTGATTAGAAATTTTTCTGCTCAGGAATTGGTCGCGTATTTCAACAAGAAAGATCAAGCTAATTATGGAAATGCAAAGCTTTCCAATATCAGCGAAAAGGATAGATTATTTCCGATACCTTTTGATGAATATAAATTGAATCCTGAGAAAATGTATCAAAACAAGGGTTATTAAAATTTACTACGCTATTAATAAGCAAAAATGCTATCCTAAAAGGGATAGCATTTTTTTTGTTTAGGGATTTTTTCAAATCATCCTGTTTATGCTGATTGCTTGTTTAATGTCTTCAAACGTTTTGTTTTTCTAAATTCCCAAGGAGCTATAGGATTTCCTAAAGACCAGATGTTTTTCTTCTTAATTTTTGCTTCTTCTTGTGCTTTCTGATAATGTAGTGATTTATCATAGGCGGTATATTGCCATGCTAGTCCTTCTTTCAATAACAGGTAGTTGAGTTCTAGGCTGTCTACATAGACTTTAGCCACCGGTCTTTTGTATTGATCGGTATGCATGATCTGTATATAAACAGTTTTTTGAAAACATAAATCTCCCAAATAATCTTTCGCAACTTGAAAGTAATCCTGACCCTTTTCTGGACAATCTATGCCATATAAACGTATCCTATGGGTATTGTTTAAACTATCTAGAATAGTGATGGTATCCCCATCACTGATTTTAATTACTATTCCGCTTAGCTCTTTTTTTAGGGAGGCATCAGACTCTGCGAAATTTATTAGTAGGGTTAAAAAAATAAGGTAGAAGTGTTTCATTCGCCAAAGCTAATAAGATTTCTAAAGAAGCCATCTACATGTTGATTATTTAGTTTAGCCTGATGTTAAATGTTGTTAAGTAAAATTCTAAGAATACATAAAGTCGAAATGTTTCCGTTTATAATTATAGTTTGTAAAAGTAATAATAGCATAATTTAGGTTTATAATTGGATTAGTAAATCCTAGAGTTCCCCGCTCTAGGATTTTTTTAAACCCTACAAAAAATGCTGTCGATATAAATACCGACAGCATGAACTAACCACAACCAATTATGAAATTTTAATTTGAATTCTTCTTTTTTATTTTAATAATGGGATATGTTCCTCGTTATTTTGAAACATGGCATGATCCAATGCTGTTTTCCCCGTATGATCTTGAATAGTTTTATCTGCACCAAATTTTAATAAAAGGCTAATCATTTCTTTTTTTCCAAACGTAGCAGCAAAAATAAGTGCAGTTGCGCCATTGTAATTTTTGATATTGATATTCGCCTTATTGGAGATTAATAATTGAACCAAGGGTAAATTGCCTTTAAATACAGCTCCCATAAGTGCTGTGTTACCGTTCATATCCTGTTTATCAATGTTTGCTCCGTTTTTAAGTAGGTATGTTGCCATATCTTCATGCCCATTATATACGGTAAGTGTAAGCGGAGTAAATCCTCTTGCATTCACAGTATCAATAGACACTCCTTTTGTTAATTGATTTTGGACCTCCTGGAAGTCGTTATTTCTAGCAGCACTGAAGATATCTTGTGCCTTACTTGAGGTGTTTAGGCTAATTAGAATAGCCGCCAACAATATTATTTTTTTCATGTTGTTTTATTTAAGGATGGACTAATACTAGCTAGTCATTCCGAAGAAATCTTTAATTATTAATATATTCTTGGATATCGCTTACATTCAATTGCGTAGCTGCTAATAGGCGTTTTCCATAAGCCTGATCTGCTTGATAAAAGTGTGCTATCATTTTCTTAACGATAACCTTGTTTTTTACGGAGTTTAAAGCTGATGATAAGTTATTTATTAAATTATCTTGGTCTTTTTTGGAGAATGAACGGAATAATTCCCCTGCTTGTCCAAAATTATTCTCTTTATCAATTTTTGCTTGCGCAGTCGTAGTTCCCGCAGGAAAATTCGATTTACTGTATTTAAATTTCGTATTCTCTTTAACCTCTGGAAGGTTGGTAGAGGGTTGGTAATTTACATCCCCATTTTGTTTACGAATTGCCATATAACCATCTTGGTTGTAAGTTTTCACAGCAGCATTTTTGGAGGCATTTACAGGAATTTGTTGAAAGTTTCCGGTCAAGCGATGGCGTTGCGTGTCAAAATAAGAAAACAAACGACCTTGCAATAATTTGTCCTCGGAAGGCTCAATTCCCGGGATTAATGTTCCAGGAGAAAATGCAGCTTGTTCTACTTCTTGGAAATAGTTTTCTACGTTTTTGTTTAATATCATGGTACCTGCAAAAACTGGTTTAAATAATTTTTCAGGCCAAACCTTAGTGACATCAAGTGGGTTAAAGTCTAGTTTGTCAAAATCTTCTTTTTTAAGCATTTGAACATATAAATCCCATTGCGGATAATTGCCAGATTCGATAGCCTGATGTAAATCCAAGGTCGCGTGTTCAATTTGTGTTGCTTGGATTTTAGCCGCCTCCGCTACTGTAAGGTTACGTTCTCCTTGTTTTGGTTTCCAGGAGTATTTTACATAGGTCACCTCACCTTGATCATTCACCCATTTATAAGCATGTACACCAGATCCAACCATTTCTCTGTAGTTTGCTGGAATACCATAATCGGAAAACAACCAGGTCAGCATATGTGTAGATTCAGGGATGTTTGAAAAGAAATCAAATACGCGATTCGGATCTGATGCACCATTCGTTAAAGGAGATGGTTTAAACGCATGAACCATATCCGGAAATTTAATCGCATCGCGAATAAAGAATACCGGAAGATTATTCCCTACTAAATCATAATTGCCTTGTTCTGTATAAAACTTAACTGCAAAACCTCTTGGATCTCTATACGTTTCTGGTGATCCTTGTTGATGGGTAACCGTAGAAAAACGAACAAATAAAGGTGTTTTTCTTCCTGCTTCAGCTAAAAAATGAGCCATGGTAACTTCCGAAAAGTTTGCTGCGGCAACAAATTCCCCATAAGCACCAGCACCTCTAGCATGTACTACACGCTCAGGAATACGCTCTCTATCAAAAGCCGCTAGTTTTTCAATTAAATGGATATCTTCCAACAATACTTGTCCGTTATTTCCAATGGTTTTGGAATTTTGGTTGTCCCCAACTGGAGTACCAGTATTGGTAGTTAAGGTTTGCGCTTGCAAGCTAAATGTCAATAGACATCCTGCTAATACGGATAGTTTCTTCATCTTAATAGTTAACGTTTTGTTTTTGTTGATGCGAAAATAGAGAACTCAATTCGTTAAACAAATCTGAAAATATCTAACTTTGGTTAGATAAAATCTAACACATGAATATTCAACAACTTCAATACATCGTTGCGGTAGATGAGCATCGTCATTTCTTAAAAGCTTCAGAAGCCTGCTTTATTACACCTGCGACGCTAAGCATGATGATAAAAAAATTGGAACAAGAACTGGATGTTGTGATCTTTGATCGGGCTAAACAACCTGTCGTACCAACAGACTTAGGTAAATCCATTATTGAAAAAGCAAGAAATGTCTTATACCATGTGAAAGAATTGGAGTCCGTAGCCAAAAAAGGGAATTATGAATTGCAAGGGGAGGTGAGAATTGGTATTATTCCTACTTTAGCGCCCTACCTGAGTCATCTTATATTGCCACCCATGATGGAAAAATATCCATTATTGAAAATTAGGCTATTTGAGTGGAATACCCAGCAGATTGTAGAGGCATTAAAACATGATCGATTAGATATAGGAATAGCAGCTACTCCATTAAGTAATCCGGATATTCAAGAAACGCCCTTATTCTATGAAAGTTTGGTCGTTTATAGTACGGAAAAGCAAAATCCCAAAAAGAAAAAGTATTTAGTCCCTGCCGATTTAAATATGAAAAGGTTATGGTTGTTAGAGGAAGATCATTGTTTACGGTCTCAAGTTGCTAACTTATGTTCTTTGCGTAAAAAGATGGCAGAAAATGAACAATTGGAGTTTGAAGCAGGCAGTATTGAAACGTTATTAAATATGGTTGAAATGAATGATGGAATAACTATTCTACCGGAGTTAGCCATCCATTCCTTAGCAGCACATCGAAAAGAACATATAGCTTATTTTAAGGCTCCGATACCTGTCAGGGAGATCAGTTTACTAACCTATAGGCAGTACGTTAAAGAGAAACTGAATATAGCCTTATCCAATATTATTAAGACCACAATTCAGCCATTATTACTTCATCAAAAAGGGAAACAACGGGTGATTGAAATAGGGTAGCTGCAATGGAGCAAGTACTGAACATTTAGTGGATCAAGTGGAATTCTTGGGGGGAATAAATTCTTAAGCATATAGTTTCATTACTCGATATAGGAAGAATTTGGTA
>NZ_JBMOXB010000023.1:0-37288 GCF_049316305.1 Sphingobacterium sp. HJSM2_6 | reverse complement strand
AAATTAATAAATTTATAACTCGAAAGTCTCCTTAAGGTTTCATCCTAATGTGTCTAATTTAGTTTGAAGACGTACAGCCTAACTTAATTGTTAGGCTTTTTTTAAATAAGTAGAAATTTATGAAATATTCAAAATATATAAAAATTACGTTAGGTATTGCTGTTTTTGCAATTCCATTTGTTTTTAATTCCTGCAAATCTGTAAAAATTCCAAATGATATTGAAGTAGTTGAAAACTTTGATATAAAATCTTATGCTGGGAAATGGTATGAAATTGCAAGGTTTGATTTTAAATATGAAAAGGATATGGATAATGTAACAGCTGAATATTCATTAAAAGAAGATGGAACGATTAAAGTTTTAAATAAAGGGTTTAATACTAAAAAGAATGAATGGAAAGAAAAGGAGGGTAAAGCGAAATTTCTAAGTAATAAAACAAAAGGGGCACTAAAAGTTTCATTTTTTGGTCCTTTTTATGCTGGATATAATGTAGTAGCTATGGAACCTGATTATAAGACTGCATTAGTTATGGGTGAGAGTAAAGATTATATTTGGTTTTTATCAAGAGATAAGACCATGTCTGATGAAGTAAAAAACAAATTTATCAAAATTGCTAGTGATGCCGGTTATAATTTAGACAGATTGGTTTGGACTAAACAAAATTAATTTACCATTCATATTTAAGTGTTACCATCTCGGATAACCAAGCATGGCTTGTCGTAAGTTAACATAAAGAGTATAAAATATTTATAATCTAAGGGCTATGAAAAAAAAATACGAATGTTCTAAACATTCAAAATCCCCTATAAAGAAAAAATCCCTATTGATTTTAGGGATTTTATTACTCCATTTATTAAAACTAGCACAAATTTATAGGATTGAAAGTTTACAAATCTACATTAAATGATTCATCAAAAAGCTAAAAATATGCGTAATCACATATATTTTACAATGAAATGTTTTAATGGTATAATGGTTTATAGTTTTCATGTTAACAAATCATACTAATCACTCTAAATATTCATTTTCAACAAATTAATAAAAACGTCTTATTCGTGTTGCCATATTGAAATACAAATAGTTTTTAACATCATTAATTAACAACTTTGTCAAAAGTTAGCAAATTAATTAAGAAAAAATATTTGTATTATTTGAATACTGTTCACACATTCCTGATATAAAATTGATGGCTAAAGTTCCTCAAGGTGAATAAGGTATTTTAAAAAATGATGTATCCATTGTTGCCATATTTCATAAAACATTAAATCACAAACACACTTAAATCTAAGCATGTTAGTGAAAAACTACTATTTTTAGCTGAATTGAAATAGGTAAAAAATAATCTTTAAACGCAAAAAAGCAGCTGTAA
Source organism: Sphingobacterium sp. HJSM2_6 (assembly GCF_049316305.1). Classification (NCBI taxonomy): domain Bacteria; kingdom Pseudomonadati; phylum Bacteroidota; class Sphingobacteriia; order Sphingobacteriales; family Sphingobacteriaceae; genus Sphingobacterium; species Sphingobacterium sp. HJSM2_6. The sequence goes on along the minus strand of NZ_JBMOXB010000023.1, from coordinate 35,920 downwards.
AAGCTGCTTTAGTTTTCGCGGAGAGAGAGGGATTCGAACCCTCGGTACCGTTAAGTACACACGCTTTCCAAGCGTGCTCGATCGACCACTCTGACATCTCTCCGAGTGTGTTTCTGCGTGCAAATATATAACTTTTCACCCTTTCAACAACATATTCCTGAAAATAAATTTTCAATCTAAAATCTTATCTGTAAATTAGCCTAAAGCAACTATGAAGCGAATTTTATCTATTGATGGCGGAGGAATACGAGGAATCATTCCTGGCATGTTACTGGTATCTTTAGAAGATAAACTTAAGCGAGCAACTCAAAACCCTGAGGCTCACCTCAGTCAATACTTTGATTTCTTTGCAGGCACGAGTACTGGAGGTATACTACTTAGTATATTATTATGTCCAGATCCCGATAACCTAGCAAAACCTCGATTTTCGGCACAAGAAGCTTTAGACATCTATTTAACACATGGTACTGAGATATTTACCACCAGTAGATGGCGTCGGTTTCTTAATCAGTTTGGATTATTAACGGAACTATACGACAACAAAGTATTGGAAAAAATATTATTCAATTATTTTGGAGACACCCGATTAAGCCAGCTGATCAAACCAAGTATTTTTACTGCCTACAATATAGAATTACGTAAAAACCATTTATTTAGACAACAGAAAGCCATAAGTCATGGCGCTTCACGCGATTTTTACCTTCGGGACGTCTGCAGAGCCACATCGGCAGCACCCACATACTTTTCCGTAGCCGAAATATATTCATTAGCAGATACCCGTTTCCCATTAGTAGACGGTGGTATGTTTGCCCACAACCCTTCTATTTCCGCATTATTAGAGGTTCTAAAGACCTACAAAACATTTAAGATAGACGATGTACATATCCTATCCTTAGGTACTGGAATAGCGAAAAATGCATATAAATACGAAGATTTTAAAAAACAAAAAGCCATTTCAATAGGACCAGCTTTGGTGGATATTATGACGAGCAGCTCTTCCGAAAGTAATGATTACTTTTTACAACAGTTGTTCCAATCTATTCAGCGGTCATCCAATTATATTCGTCTAGAACCCTCCAATTTATCATCGATTGAACCATCTTTAGATGCCGCATCAGCAGGGAATATTCAAAAAATAGTTTCCTTGGCCGACAAATTAATCAGTGATAACGAAACGTTATTAGATGCATTGGTCAATGATTTAATCATAGAAAAGGAACAAAAAGAAAATTTGAGTGAGAAAAAGGATCATTCCGTTTGGAATTACCTTGGATTTAAAAGTAAATAAAAGAATTAACCCTAATAGTAAACATGAGAAAAACTATCGCACTTATAGCTCACGACGGTAAGAAAGCCGAAATGGTGGCATTCGTAAAAGATCATAAAGAAGAATTAGAGCATGCGCATTTGGTAGCAACCGGTACAACAGGCTCATACATACAACAAACAGGACTGAGTGTAGAATTAAAATTAAGTGGACCAAAGGGTGGTGATGCTCAGATTGCAGCGCTTGCAGCCGAAGGGAAAATAGATGGTATCATCTTCTTCCGTGATCCCTTGGGCAAACATCCCCATGAACCAGATATTCAAATGCTCATGCGTATTTGTGATCTATGGAATGTCCCTTTAGCTACGAATCCTGCAACAGGAACGCTAATTATTAAAGGACTCCTTGAATAAGGCACTAGATTTGAAATAGAAGACATTGGCTAGGTGATATTGTAATAACTTCGCTTCGTTTTGCATCAAGAGGCAATGAATGATAGGATTATCCTAAAGAACAAATTCAATTATTGATGTTTCAAACTTATCAAACAAAACGTTCAAATCAAATAGCCAATTGCTCAAGTCTTATTTAAAATTTACTATATTCAAGAATGGAAAATGAAGTGCTAATACAAATGGGTGAACAAGCCTATACTACAAAAATTACGTATAAAGATTTAAATTTAATAGCCGATGAACCTGAAGATTTAGGTGGTCAAAATTTAGGCTTCCCTCCTACAGCGTTATTTTTATCATCAATAGGAAGTTGTAAAGCAATGACCATGCGTATGTATGCAGACCGTAAGCAATGGACATTAAAAACCATTGAAATACAAGTTTATAGCGAAACGATCAAAAGTGAGTTACAGCAAACAACTTTTATCACTTGCAATATTAAAATTGAAGGAGATTTGGATGAAATTCAGCGTAAACGACTCTATACCATCGGAGAAAAGTGTCCTGTACAAAAAATGTTATCCAATCCTGTGGTTATCGAAAGTAATCTAATTGATACAATATAACCTAAAAATAAATCAGGATTGTATATTTGCAGTCGATTCTTAATGTAATTTATGGCGACGATTAGCGAGCACACCATCAATAGTCCATTTCGAAACTTTACTCGAGAGGAATGGAAAAGATTAAACGGTCAATTAACGCACTCTATTTTAGAGGAAGATTTAGACCAATTGCATGCGCTCAATGAACCGTTGACTATGGATGAAATTGAAGACATCTACATTCCATTAGCCCATTTATTGGAATTGCATATCAATAATTTTCGTGATCTTCATGTACAGAGTAATGCTTTTTTCAAGCGGAATCATGAAAAACTTCCATTTATCATCGGTATTGCGGGTTCTGTTGCTGTAGGAAAAAGTACCACGGCCAGGGTACTCAAAAAGGTATTATCCTTGTTGCCTAATAAACCTAAAGTCGAATTAGTGACAACCGATGGTTTTTTATACCCCAATAAAGAATTAATCCAACGCAACATACTAAATAGAAAAGGATTTCCTGAAAGCTACGATACAAAACAAATTATGCAGTTTTTAGCGGATATGAAATCAGGAAAATCCCAAGTAACGGTGCCCTTATATTCGCATTTAGAATATGATGTTTTACCAAATGAAAAATTAGTAATTCATCAGCCTGATGTCTTAATTGTCGAAGGAATCAATGTATTGCAAGTTAATTCCAGAAAAGATGGCGTGTTTGTATCGGACTTCTTTGACTATTCGATCTATGTTGATGCCGATGAAAAAAATATTGTAAATTGGTATATTGAACGCTTTGAGTCTTTACGCGCTACAGCCTTCCAAAATGCGGCCTCCTACTTTCATAAATATGCCGACATGAGCAAAGAAGAGAGTTTAGCGATGGCTACTCAAATTTGGAATGAAATCAATAAGCCAAATCTTCACCAAAATATATTACCTACTAGATATCGGGCCGATTTAATTCTGAAAAAAGGATCCCATCACTTTGTTAAGCGTATTAAAGTGAGGAAGATTTAATAAACTTCGCTTCAAATTTAAGTACTTCTTTTAAAATTTCATTTTCTAATTTTTTATGCAGTCGGTTACTATTGCTAATGGCATATAAATCCAGTTTATACCGCACAAAATCTTTCCCGATTTCCATAACTTTAAGCACCAATTCTTCCTGAGTAACTTTGAGGTTTGGGTGTCCTAATAAACTTTCCCTTAATGTTTTTTCCAATTCGTCGATATGTAAGGAAACTAGCAAAGGCAACTCGAATTTCACATTAAACAAACTTGACTGATGCGCTGATAAGTTCATAAAGGTGGTGGTAAATACATTATTATTTGGAACCATAATAATATCATCTTCCTCGTCTTGCAGTACAATATTCGCAAATGTAATATCCACAATTCTTCCTTTAAAATCCCCTACTTTAATACGATCCCCAACGGACAGTTGATCGGAGAACATGACAATCATACCTGAAATCATATTTGTAATGTAATCCCTAAAAATAACGGCAATGGCCATCGCTACAATGGTGATACTGGTAATAAAATCTCGAGGGTCAATACCTAAAATTGTCATTAAAGCAATTACCGCAAATACGGCATTAAGTATGGCTGTTAAGCGATTGACACCCAGCACAAAATTACCGCGTACATGCCGATTCGCATTCTTTTTATTGTAAATTAAGATTAATAAGAACCGTAAAATTGAAAGTATAGTACTCGAAATTAAAAATATCAAAAGCCCTTTTTGAATTTGAGGTAATAATATGCTTGCGTTAACCTCTGATTCAAAATATATTTTTGAAATAATCAGGAGCACCAAAAAGAATACTTTGAGTATAAATGTTACAGGTATGGATGGTTTGTGCACTTGTGTGGTTGCATTCATGGGATTGAAGATATTATTTTTTTTGGGATTGAACAAAACATACTTTATCCTTTTGAGGTTATATCACTCAGTATCAATACGTAATTAAAAACATGAAGGTCTATAGGAAAGGCTTTAGATAATAAACGTTTTAAATTTCTTAAAAAAGATTTAACTTAGCTACGCTTTTAAAAGCAACAAACAGGTAAATATGAATACAACATTTGATTTTGAGAAGCCTATTGCTGACTTACAAACCCAAATTGAAAAAGTAAAGCAGGTGGAAGAAAAAACCAAAGTAGATATGGGTGCTACCATTCGTGAATTGGAAGAAAAACTAGAAATAACCAAAGCGGAAGTGTATAGTAACATGACTGGATGGCAAAAAGTCCAAATGTCCAGACATGCTGATCGGCCTCAAACTTTTGATTATATAGATCTTATTTGCGATGATTTCATCGAATTACATGGTGATCGCAATGTAAAAGACGATAAAGCTATTGTGGGAGGTTTTGCCTCTATTGGTGGGCAGCCTGTGATGGTCATTGGGCATCAAAAAGGTAAAAACACCAAAGAACGTCAATTCCGTAATTTTGGAATGGCCAATCCGGAAGGTTATCGTAAAGCCTTACGCTTAATGAAAATGGCAGAGAAATTCAATAAACCTGTCGTTACCTTAATTGATACGATGGGTGCTTATCCAGGTTTGGAAGCAGAAGAAAGAGGTCAAGGGGAAGCTATTGCTAGAAACCTACTGGAAATGTCTGTACTGCAGGTTCCTATTATCTGTATCGTTATTGGCGAAGGTGCTTCTGGTGGAGCCTTAGGAATAGGAATTGGTGATAAAGTTTATATGTTGCAAAATACCTGGTATTCGGTGATTTCTCCAGAGTCTTGCTCTTCTATTCTATGGAGAAGCTGGGATCAAAAAGAACGTGCTGCTGAAGCCTTAAAGCTTACTGCGGAAGATATGTTAGGTAATGGACTAATCGATGGAATCATTCAAGAACCGCTTGGAGGAGCTCATCAAGATCCTGAAACAACTGCCTTAACAGTTAAGAAACAGATTACAGATGATTTAGCGGTACTACTAGCTAAAGATAAAGCTACTTTAGTAGCTGAACGAATTGATAAATTCAGCAAAATGGGTGTAGTTATTGAAGAATAATTGCAGCCATTCCTATAGGAAAGACAGTTCTTTTGAACTGTCTTTTTTTTTCTATTCCATAGCCACTAACTTTCATAACAGGGTTTCATAACGATAATTGCCTATCAAAAAATCAGATACTACCTCGCTAATACCAACAGCTTCTTTTTCATTGCACCTTAACTATTTTATGGCTTGGTATAAGGTTATAAGGTATTTGTCGAGGATAAGTGTGGAATTGCATCGAATCTCCACCCAAACTTGTTCGGATATTTTCGTTGAGAATCCGAATCAACAGCAACTAAGTTCCGACGAAGATCCGAAGAAGATCAATGAAAACACATAAACAGAATGAAAAAATTTTAGAAAATCGAGAAAAATAATAGCTTGAAAATTTTAGAAATTAATTAATATATGGAATGGGATCTTTTAATAGAAATCTGAAGTTAATTTCCTTCCCATTGCGCTTAATTAAAAGTTTGACTTCCTGCCCATCTAGCTCTTGTAATTTTCCGATAATTTCTTGTAGCTTCATATCACTGGTATACCTACCGTTTACTTTATGAAGAATATCCTCTTTTTGAATTCCGGCCAATGCTGCTGGTGAACCTTCTCTTACGTTGTTAATGACATAATTCGGCTTTAAAGAGAATTCATATTTAAACTCTTCATGTTGATAGACATTAATTCCACCATCTTGATCGTTTCTTTTACTTAAGGCCGCCGACACTCTTTTTTGAGTCCATGTAAGTCCATCGTGCTTAATATCTATTCCTGACATATTCATAGGGAAAGGCTTACCGAACTTACGATTCGGTTTGATGTATAAGGCTTGGTTTTCATAATCGAAGATCACATGAAATCGTTGTAGGACTTGATTACCTATAGATCCTTTTCTATTTTCAGCTAATCGAGCTGCATGCACTGCATTGCTGTCGGGGTAAGCCACAATGGGTTGAATAATGGAATAATCGCCAAATGTAAAACTAGCAATTCGATTTCGATAGCCAAAGATAGCGCCATTAAAGCCCCGACCAATAAAATCATAAATTTTGGGATCTCTAATATGGAAATTGTCCAAGGTAAATGGAAAAATAAGCATACCATCGGAATTACCTAGATCTATCAACACTTTGGCATAAGCAGATCTTTTTGAATCAAAATTAATATGTACTTGGGTATAGGGTCTACTTTTTTCTATGGTTATGGGTATTTTAAGGTAGTTTTTTGTCTGCGAAGCGCTGAGTATACTTTTTGGTAATAAGGTAATCTTTGACTTTAGGTAATCAATTTTTACCGTAAATGATTCGAATAACTTACTCCCTAAAATACCATGTATGGGTAAGCCTATGTGACTGGAAATATCTAGATCCTCTCCATTTAAAACATAAATATTATGATTGAAATCCGCGATAACATCCCCAACTACCAAGCTGTTACCTACTGCCAACAGGCCCTCGATCCCATCTTCGATTCCTATTCCTGAAAAGGTAACTTTATGGACATTCTCCAATTTTAAAGAATCTGCTGCAGAGCCAAACAATAGCGTTTCTTTCACACCAGTATCTAATAAAAAAGATAATTTTTCACCATTTACCAGCACAGGTATAATGACCACATTTCCTGAAAGCTCGAATTTGAAGTTGTTTTTTTTAGGGTTAAGTAAATGAAAGCTTTCTTGTGCTACACAGTAACTGCATATAAAGCAAAAACAATATAGGAGAAGAAATCTCATAATTCATAGTTGAAATGTATAGCAATTTAACTATTTTATTTATCCTAAACCCGATATTAATTAAGGTATTATAAATTTTAGATAAAAAAAGTGCAATTTTTATTGTTTAAAGACAATAAAAAACAACCTTATTTTTCACTAAGGTTGTTTCTTTTTATTGTTTTGCCTATGAATTGCTAAGACTCGTATCTCATTTAATGACATGAAGAATTACTTATCATTAACATGGCTATTTCACTGTATACAAATACATTATACAATATTTATGTCTTATAAATAAGTGATGTTTATTAAAAGAGCTAGTTTAGATACTACTTAATACTCCTCTAAAATAGCCTACGGACTCGGCTAATCCTGCCAAAGGATCTTTCATATCTTTTTCGAATTCTAAGCTACAGGAACCTGAATAATTTATTTTTCGTAAACCTTTCACAAATGCTGGAATATTAATTACCCCACGGCCTAATTCACAGGTCGTACCCTTAGCATCTGCTGCTGTTACATTTTTAAGGTGTAGATCAAATATTCGATCTTTATATCGTAATAAATCTTTTAGAGGATCTTGACCATCCCTCATATTATGCCCCATATCAAAGCACATTCCGATATAGTTATTCAAACCTTTTATATGATTCCATATTACCGTAGCATTCGGATATATTTTATCTTCAGGACCATGGTTATGAATTGCATAGCGTATTTGATACTCTGCTGCTTTTTGAGCCACATAGGCCAGATCTTTAATCTCTGGAATACCTACTACTAAATGGACTCCTACCCTTTTAGCATAGTTAAAGGCATTGTCAATATCTGCTATTGTTTTTGTATAAATAGGTCCAACCGCATATCCAGTAACATTTGATTCTGCTAATTTCTTATGAAAAGAGGTAATTTGTGCTTCCGTACTGTTGTAGGGTAAATGAAAATCCTTAATGCATAAATACCGTACATCCATACGCTTCATCATCGCTAAAGATTGATCCAAATTAAAATTAACAAAACTAAAACCCGCTATACCTAGTTTTAGACTATTTTGATCTGCGAAAGCTGGAGATATGGAAGGTTTAGAAAATACGGATGGTGCTGCGATTAATCCAGCAGAGGCTAAAAATGCTTTTTGCAAAAACTCTCTTCTTTTATTTGTCTTATTCATGATAGTCTAGGTTAAAGTTGGTAAACCTTAAAATTAATGAATTAATAACTGCTACGCAATTCGAATAAGCATATTTTTAAGCAAAAAAAATCCTCGATTCTAAAGAATCGAGGATTTATATTTAAAAATTTTATTCTTATTACAAGGCGCCTAACGCTGCATTCAATGTAGCTGATGGACGCATAGCTTGATTTGCTAAATCATCATTTGGAAAATAATAACCTTTGATATCTTGCGCTTTTCCTTGTGCAGCGATTAATTCTTCATTGATTTTAGCTTCTTCTTGACTTAGCGTACTTGCTAATTCTTTGAATTTATCAGCTAATTCAGCATCTGCACTTTGATTTGCTAAGGCTTCTGCCCAGTAACTTGCTAAATAAAAATGAGAACCACGATTATCAATTTGACCAACTTTACGAGCTGGCGATTTATCATTTGCTAAGAACTTGGCATTCGCTTCATCTAAAGCATCAGCTAACACCTGTGCTTTATGGTTATTTTGGGTTTGAGCCAAATGTTCTAATGAAGCTTGAAGAGCTAAGAATTCACCTAAAGAATCCCAACGTAAATAACCTTCTTCTAAGAATTGCTCCACATGTTTCGGTGCAGAACCACCAGCACCAGTCTCGAATAGTCCACCACCATTCATTAAAGGAACAATAGATAACATTTTCGCGGAAGTACCTAACTCTAAAATTGGGAATAAGTCTGTTAAATAGTCACGTAAAACGTTACCAGTTACAGAAATTGTATCTTCTCCTTTGCGAATACGGTCTATCGAAAATTGAGTCGCTTCGTTTGGCGATAGAATACGGATATCTAATCCAGTCGTATCGTAGTTAGGTAAATAAGTATTTACTTTCTTGATGATCTCACGATCATGCGCTCTATGTTCATCTAACCAAAAAATAGCCGGGGTATTGGATAAACGAGCTCTGTTTACGGCCAATTTAACCCAGTCTTGGATTGGCGCGTCTTTTGTTTGACACATTCTAAAGATATCGCCTGCATCTACAGGTTGCTCCATTAATGTGACGCCATTTTGATCAACCACACGGATAACACCCGCTTCATTTGCTTGGAAAGTCTTGTCATGAGATCCATACTCTTCTGCTTTTTGCGCCATTAAACCTACGTTGGGTACGGAACCCATCGTTTTAGGATCATAAGCACCGTTTACTTTACAGTCGGCAATGACTGTTTCATAAACACCCGCATAACAACGATCAGGAATGATCGCCAAGGTATCACGTTCAGCACCTTGTTTATCCCACATTTTACCACCGATACGAATCATTGCTGGCATAGAAGCATCTACAATAACATCGGAAGGTACATGTAAGTTCGTGATTCCTTTATCGGAATTTACCATTGCTAAGTCTGGACCGTTTGCAATAGCCAATTCAATTGCTGCTTTTATTTCAGCTTCTTGGGCATGACCAGCGATCTTCGCATATACTTCTCCTAATCCATTGTTTTTATTTATGCCTAATTCTAAGAACAATGAAGCATATTGATCGAAAACTTCTTGGAAATATACTTCTACAATAGCACCAAAGATAATCGGGTCTGAAACCTTCATCATGGTCGCTTTTAAATGTGCAGATAATAACACCCCAGAATCTTTAGCCTCTTGAATTGCTCCTTTAACAAAGGATTTTAAATCAGCTATATGCAACACGGAAGAGTCAATTACTTCACCAGCTACTAGCTTAGCGAAGTTTTTTAATTCTTTTACAGTCCCATCTGCAGCAACAAACTCAATCTTGAATTGATTATCTTGATCAACGGTTAAGGATTGCTCCGATCCATAAAAGTCTCCGGTAGTCATGGAAGTTACCTTCGTTTTACTGTCCGCAGCCCAAGCACCCATACGGTGAGGGTTTGCTTTTGCATAGTTTTTTACTGCTTTAGGTGCACGACGGTCAGAGTTACCTTCACGTAATACTGGATTAACAGCGGAACCTAAAATTTTGGCATAAGTTGCTTTAATTTTCTCTTCTTCAGCATTAGTTGCTGCATCTGGATAATTTGGAACAGCATAACCTGCATTTTGCAATTCTGCAATAGCTCCCTTTAATTGAGGAATGGACGCAGAAATATTAGGAAGCTTTATGATATTGGCTTCTGGTTGAGTAGCTAATTGACCTAACTCGGCTAATGCATCGCTAGTCTTTTGTTCAGCTGTCAAATAATCATTAAAATTTGCAAGGATACGACCTGCTAAGGATATATCTCTTAATTCAACGTCGATATTTGCTGTTTTAGCAAAAGCCTGTACAATGGGAAGAAATGAATAAGTAGCCAGTAATGGCGCTTCATCTGTTTTTGTGTAAATGATTTTAGAAGACATAGTATTCTATTGAAATGATATTTTTTTGCTATAAATTATAAAAACATAGAGGCTTTACTCCTGTTTTTTTAAAATTGCCTAAAGATAATAAAATGAAACCTAAAACGCTACAAAAGGTAAAATAATGACCTTTAATGAAAAATCGTTGGCGGTTTTCAATTATTTTTAGGCTTTGTTGATGTCAAAGTCTATTTAAATTTTTGCTAAAATTGATTTTTCATCATAAATGCTTACAGACTCATCTTGATCCTCCAATAGCACATAAAGAATTACTCTTGCCAAATCCATGCTATGTATGGGAGTATAACTTGTTAAAAGTCCTAATTTATTAAAGGCTTTAATGAGCTTAATACTGATATTTTCTGCTTTTCGATTTGAATTTGGTCGTATAATAGGGCCAGGTTGTAGAATCATTAATTTTGGAAATTGCAATAATTTGATAGCCTCCTCCAATTCACCTTTCATTTTGCTGTAAAACAACTTTGACTTCGGGGATGCTTGACTTGCGGATAATAGTACAAAACTATAGACCTGATTTGCTTTGGCTAATCGAGCAAATTGCAGGTTATATTCAAAATCGACCCTCCATTGGGCTTCTTTGCTTCCTGCATCTTTAAGGGTAGTCCCTAAAGTAGAAATTGCCACATCGCCTTGGATCAAGTGACTGTATTCAGTTAAATGATCGAAATCAATCACAATTTCTTTTAACTTATAATCGGGAGGAAAAAAGGGTTTTCTGACCAAAGCTGTTACCTGCTCTATTTGCTTATTGGCTAAAAGTTGTAAAACCAATTCTCTTCCTGTAGCGCCTGTGGCACCTATGATAATAATCTTCATAAACTTAATCTGCGAACTAACAGCGATTAAAAAAGGACATCGCGGATATTCACATCACGGTCAAAGGAAGCTTTTGCGAAAGGGCATAATGGAAGAATTTTCAATTGATTTAATCGAGCAAATTCTACTGCTTTATATAATAATATATGGCCAATACCCTTTCCTTTTTCTGATGGATTAACTTCGGTATGATCGATAATCATTTTTTCTGGACCAGCCATACTATAGGTCATTTCGCCTATCTTCTTACCTTCCTCCATGGCGTAAAATCCGCCTTTATTTCCTGTTTCTTCATGTTTTACTTGCATAACTTATTGTTTAATTTTTAAACGATTTATGATTGGATCCTCCATTGCTGACTTTAATTTAATGACTTCAGCAGCCTGATCATTCGGAACCGTCATCGATAATACATACTGTTTGATGAGCCACTTTCCTTCTTTCTGTTCCAACACTCCTGATCCTCGGCACAGTTTCATCTGTGTAGATAACAATTCATCTATCCATGCGGTTTTTCCATCTGCAGAAAAATTAATATTTCTTTCTAATGCGGTAAAGCTCCAAGCTTTTCCTTGATCAAAATGTGGTTTTGCATAATGCATAAATTCCGATTTATTCCATCGCTCGGTGGCATCGGTACCTATGAATATGAAATCATGATCCATAAAATTAAAATAGCTGTTGAAATCGGCTTGGCTTGCAGCGGTATGCCATTGGTTTAATAGTTTATTTACAACACTTTTGGCATCTTGAGCTAAACTTAATTGAAAAGAGGTGATTATAGCTAGAAAAAGGATAGTCTGCTTCATGAAATGAACTTTATTTGAAGATAAGCATTTTTAAAGTAAGGATATCTAGTATTTTGAACTTTATTCAAAATTCTGAATGGATATAACAACGAACTGACGGGGCAACATTCGCCGTCAAAAGTATCGAAATAACCTTTAGAAACATCAAGGTAACTAGGCAGCATCAACTATTTTAGAGCATTTATTCCGTCTAATTGCTACTTCTAAAATGTTTCATATTACGAGTTACATTTTCTGTCGTCCATTCTATATGTTTGCGATAAGGTTCTGTACGAATAGCGCAATCAGAAACTTGGCAATAATGACAACATTCGGGCATACATGGGTCTGCATGTATAAAAAACTCGGATTTAGAGTCTAAGTTTTGATTCAATACCTTATCGAATTCGGATATCCGATCATGAACCTTGGTTAAGGGATAATAACTAGGTAAGGTTAAGTGACAATCAATATGTAATTCTTGTCCGTAGCGTTGTATCCGTAAATTATGCACATCTATCCAATCCACCTGTCTTTGTGTTCCTAATATTTTCACTACTTCTTCCACCACTTCTTGATCAGATTCATCCATCAGTCCGGATATAGACTTACGTAATAGCTTGTAGCCGTTATACAGAATAAATAATCCTAAAACTATGGAAAGCACTAAATCTATCCAAGGGAGCTTGGTGATCTTCATTAAGAATAATCCTCCTATTAATCCAAATGAACTTATTGCATCGACTTGCAAATGCTTTCCATCAGCCTCAATGGTTAAAGATCGTAGGGACTTACCTCTCTTCATTAGGTAAAATCCAACAGCAACATTGATTAATGAAGTGATGAATATCAACAAGATACCCTCTTCTATGTTAGCTACTTCTTGAGGAAAGAATATGTTGTAAGAAGCTTTGATGAGGATGATACTTCCAGCAATAAATATCAAGGCACCTTCGATAAAGACGGAGAAAAATTCTACTTTACCGTGGCCGTATGGATGATTTTGATCTTTAGGTTGCGCCGCTAAATAGATACTGTAATAAGCAAATCCTGAAGCAACTATATTGACAATACTTTCGGCGGCATCGGAAAATATAGCACTTGAACCTGTGATGAAATAAGCGACGAATTTAATGAACATGAGCACGATACCTGTGATCAAGGACAATAATATTAAACGCATTGGCTTTGTCATATTCTTCAATTTTTAACGTTTACCGTATTGCTAGGAACGGTAAGTCTTTTTATATTATTTAATCTGTTTTACTTGCATATCGCTGCGCAATCCAGGTGATAACCAATATCTGAAAGGCATGAAAAATCATTAAAGGCAAAAAATACAAACCAGTATGTGGGTTATTATAAAATATAAATTTACCAAAAACACTTCCATGTGTTAAAGATTTTTTAGACCCACAAAATAATGCAGTGATTTGATCTGCTCTATTAAACTTAAAAACATACTTCGTCAATATCCAAATGATGAAGTATATCAAACTAAATAAAATAACAACGCCAATAAACACCCATATAATATACTGCGTGCCAACAGATTGAAATACCCCACTGGCAAAGGATTCAGCGAAACTGATATAAACTATTAATAAAATGACTGATTTATCAAATAGTGTTAATGTTTTACTATAGCGATTAGCGAATTTCCCCAGGTATGGTTGTACCAATAATCCCAATAGTACTGGAATGATTATTTCTTTAAATAATCCTGCGTAAACAGTCGTAATAACATGTTCTTGTTCAAAGTCAAGGAATACTTGCATCATAAATGGCGTGATGATTACACCTATAAGTCCGGAAATGCTTGCATTAAATATGGCCGCAGGGATATTGCCGCGGGCTATGGATACCATCACGACGGAAGAGGAAACAGTGGATGGTAATACTGCTAAAAAGAAAAAGGATAGCCAAAATTGCTCTTGCAACATGGTTTGTGCCATTGGCTTGAGAAGCAATAAGAGTAGAGGAAAGAGTATAAACGTAAAGCACTGAATAGCGATATGCAATTTCCAGTTTTTTAAACCTTCTTTAATTTGCTGGTAACTTAATTTGATCCCGTAAAAAAAGAAGATTAACATGACTCCAATGCTGCTGAGTTGATGTAGCAATTGACCATTACCCCATGTTATTAAATCTGGATAAAAGAAAGCAAACGCAATCATTACGAATAAAAAGAAGATGAAAGCGTCAAATTTAAACTTCATATAATCCTCCAAATGGTCACGCAAAATTAGGATAAATTTTGATGAGAGATATTTTTTTGGAACTATTTCGAATTGTTTATTAATTCATGTAAAATATTATATTTTTATCACCATTAATGAATTGTATATAATATATTTGCAATATCATGAGTACAAAATCTTTTTTATCCGATAGAATAAATAACCTATCCGAATCAGCCACTTTAAAGATGACTAAATTAGGTCGTGAACTAGCGTCTAAAGGCATCAATGTTATAAGTTTGAGTGTTGGGGAGCCCGATTTCAATACACCTGAGCATGTGAAAGAAGCAGCGAAGAAAGCATTGGATGAGAACTTTACCCGTTATTCTCCTGTACCAGGTTATCCTGATTTGAGACAGGCAATCGTTAATAAGTTGAAAAATGAAAACAACTTAGATTATGATATTTCGCAAATTGTAGTATCTACTGGTGCTAAACAGTCATTGTCTAATGTGATTCTTACTTTAGTTAATCCGGGTGATGAAGTGATTATCCCTACTCCTTATTGGGTGTCATACTCAGAAATGGTGACTTTAGCAGAAGGTAAATCGGTTTTCATTGATACAGAAATAGATTCTGATTTTAAAATCACTCCTGCACAATTAGAAGCAGCAATTACCGATAAATCTAAGGTATTCATGTTCTCTTCTCCTTGTAATCCTACGGGTTCAGTGTATTCTAAAGCAGAATTGGCCGCATTAGTGGCTGTGTTTGAAAAGCATCCAAATATTTATATTATCTCTGATGAGATTTATGAGCATATTAATTTTGTTGATCAACATGAATCGATCGCTCAGTTTGATAGTATTAAAGATCGCGTAATCATCATCAACGGTTTTTCAAAAGCTTTCGCTATGACCGGTTGGAGATTAGGTTACATCGCATCAAATAAAGAAATAGCTGCTGCAAATGATAAATTGCAGGGGCAAACTACTTCAGGTACGTGTTCCATTGCACAACGTGCTGGTATCGTTGCTTATGAGCAAGGATTAGAAAGTGTATTGAAGATGAAAGAGGCATTTGTTCGTCGTCGTCAATTGGTTTATGATCTATTAAATGCTATTCCTGGTGTAAAAACCAATTTACCTGATGGCGCATTTTATTTCTTTCCTCAAATCAACTCATTCTTCGGTAAAAAGGACCCTAATGGTCAAGTAATTGCAAATTCATCAGATTTAGCCTTATACTTATTGAATTTTGGTCACGTAGCTACGGTTGGTGGAGACTCTTTTGGAAATGATAATTACATTCGTTTATCTTATGCAGCTTCAGATGAAAATCTAACAGAAGCCCTAAGAAGAATTAAAGAAGCCTTATCTAAATTAGTATAATTTATTCTTTAGCTTTAAGCTATAAATAATAAGTCCGATCAATAAATTGATCGGACTTATTATTTATAAGAGAATTTACGCCTCTAGTATTGTTTTCATAATAGGTATTTCCATCAACACCTTGACTGAACATCATTCAAACCAAATACGATTCAGCTGCTTCTTCCCTATTTTAAGTTTGTATATCTATACAATGCTTTCTAAATATTATATATATAAAACAGAAAGGTAGATTAACTCACCAAAAATACAGCCTAGCATAATTCCTAATAATACAGAAAAGGTAATCTTTGCCCAAAATGGTAATCGATAAAATATGCTCAATTGTTTATTGTTTATATCCCGGTGCAAATATTGTAAAAAACGATAAATTTAACCCAACCGAAAATAAATATTAAAAAGAATTGTAAGGTTTTAACTACAGAATAAGGCGTCTTGTCACATGACGAAAAAAGAGGTTTTATTACAAAGGAATGCTTGTATAATACTAATTTATTAACTATCTTTGCGCGTCCATTAATATAAGTATGGACATTATTAATTAACAAAATTATTTAAACAATGCAACAGTACGAATCTGTAATCATTCTTACCCCGTTGCTTTCAGAAGATGCTGCGAAAGAAGCAATTGCTAAATTCAAAGACATCTTAGTAGAAGGCGGAGCCGAAATTATCGCTGAAGATAATTGGGGTTTGAAAAAATTAGCGTATCCAATCCAGAAAAAAACCACTGGATTTTATCACTTAACTGAATTCAAGGCTCCAGGTGAATTAATCAAAAAATTAGAGGTTGAATACAAACGTGATGAGCGTGTGATGCGTTTCTTAACAATCTCATTAGATAAGCACGCTGTTGCTTATAGTGAGAAAAAACGTAGCGGTGCATTCAACAAAAAGGCGGAAACTAAAACTGAGGAGGTAGCAAACTAATGGCAAACGAAAACATCCAATACGTAACTGCCCCTAAAGTAGAGGACAACCGTAAGAAGTATTGTCGTTTTAAAAAGAACGGTATTAAATATATCGACTATAAAGACGCTAACTTCCTTTTGAAGTTTGTGAATGACCAAGGTAAAATTTTACCTCGTCGTTTAACTGGTACATCATTGAAATTTCAACGTAAAGTAGCTCAAGCCGTGAAACGTGCGCGTATCATTGGATTACTACCTTATGTAACTGATTCATTAAAATAAGGAGATACGATAATGGAAGTTATATTAAGACAAGATGTTAAACACCTTGGAGAGAAAGACGATATCGTAGTGGTAAAGCCAGGTTATGGCCGTAACTACCTTATTCCACAAGGATTTGCAGTAATGGCAACATCATCTGCGAAAAAAGTATTAGCTGAGAACATTAAACAAGCTCAGTTTAAACAAGACAAAATTAAAAAAGATGCTACTGAATTAGCAGCTAAATTAGAAGCGGTAAAATTATCTATCGGAGCTAAAGCTGGTGAATCTGGTAAAATTTTCGGTAAAGTGAATAGCATCCAAATCGCTGAAGCTTTAAAAGCACAAGGATTTGATGTAGATCGCCGTCGTATCACATTCGAAACTGAACCTAAAACATTAGGTGAGTTCGTGGCAAACTTAAACCTTCACAAAGAAGTGAAAGTTCAAGTACCTTTCGAAGTGGTTGCTGAATAAGTATCCTTTCAATGCATAAAAAAAGCCTTCAAACAAATGTTTGAAGGCTTTTTTTATGCATTAAAGATTGGAATTCTTGCTAGCAATTATGCTTTATTAAATTCAAAACTTCGGACGAATCAAGATGTTCAGGTCTGCTATTCACCTAAAAAAAGCTATCAAATTGAATTGATAGCTTTTATAATAAATCTCAAATTATTAAACCGATTGTAGTCCGTGTATAAAGATGAGCCAAACGTTTTTAAAACAATTAAAAACCTGGCCACATCACATCGTGTCTTTTATAAGGTTTATGGCCTTTACTAGACTTTCCTTTTTTCTTTTGTTGACCTGGTGCATAGCGTTTCGCAGATTTACCAGCATATTTCTTCTTTGCTTGACCTGGAGGCGTATGTCCATGACGATGCCCATTGACATAACAAGAACTAAGTGAGAATAGCACAAACCCTATAACCAATAAACCGTATATTCTTTTCATTTCAGCAAAATTGTTTTCTAAACTTGTTTAAACAAATTTTAGACCAATTTCGTGATTAGACTCAACAGAAACAGTTAAAAAACGCATCTATTAAATTAAAGCGATTGGTTATCAAGTATTTGATAAAATGAGTTTTGATTTTTATTTTTAAAAATCACAGAGCCGTCCAAAGAAATCTTAGTAGCGGACAATGGTTTCCCTAAAAGTTCTATGCTCTCCATACCAGACTTAGCCGGTAACCACGACATGCCAGCAATATGAATATTCGATAAATTAGCTCTTAATAAAAACACATAAGGAGAAGCAACTAATTTTTCCACCGAAGCATTAGTTGGTTTTTCCGTACTTAATTTCACGAAGTCCGCATAGACGGCAGTATTCAATTGGTAAAATAACTTATTAGGCAGCAAATTCAACAGATGAGGTGAGGCTTTCATTCGAATAGCCATATTCGGAACTTTTAATTCGTGGAGTTCCTTCTTTTCAATTTGCTCAAAATTATCATCGTATTCATAGTTTATGATGGTTTCCCATTGCGACACCTCCCCTTTCTTCCATTCAAAACCCATGTAATTACCTAAATACGGTTTGATACTATCTACTGGGATAGCCAGTTTTTCCAAATACGATTCACTATGATTCAATAAACGAGGTAAATCAGTATTCACTTCCAATCGAGCCAACTCATTCGTACGATCAGTATCCTCAAGCATGACAAATTGTTTAGGAAAAAGAAAGCTTTCGGAGGCAATTTCACCCTGCATATGGATATCTCCAGAACCAAAACGCAAGCCAAACCAATTCCCTTGCCTATCTACATAACGAACATGGTTATTCGTAGCTTTAAGCGAAGCACTGAGACGTGTTTCCGCTAAGTCCCATGTAGATTCATCATCCCTTAGTAATTCTTCCATACGCACCCTGTAATGCTCCGTAAGATTACCCCAAGCCAGCACAACCTGCTGCTTATTACTTAACAGAGCAAATCGCTTTGAATCATAAGTAAAATAGGTTGTAGAATCAGATTCCGAAGCTACTTGAGTTAAAGGAAGATTAGATTTTTGAAGCCATTGCTCAAAATCCTCAAAATCAGAAATTTTGAATTTCCCATAATATTGCAGAGGCTCGTCATTTAAGGCAAATAAATTCAGTTTTGCAGGAATACTTACACCAATTTGCCAAGGTTTAGTTTGTTCCTTATCTACCGAATCTTTTTCCTTTCCTTTCGGAAATTGAATGATTTCTTCCTTAATAAAATCGAATATTAGTTTATCCGTTTCTATTTGAATAAGCGATTGCGCATTTTGCGGTATACGCAAATTTTCAGCTTGATTTAATCGAGTCCATCTAACAAGTAAAAGACTAATGCTGATTAAAAGCATTAGTCCTATACCTGTATAAATGAAGTATTTTAAAAACTTCATCCTTTATTTTACATTATTCATCAAGGTATCGATGCTATCGATAATAAACATTAAAGCATTCGATTTATCGTTTGGAAATTCCATCTCCATATCGAAGTTGAAAAGATCCCCTTTACCCACATAACTTTTCATTGTGAAGTTTCCATATTTCTCCAAATCAGAAACGGAAGATTCTAAAGACTTTTGAATAGGAACACCTAATTCCTGAAGTGTAGATGGAAGTTTCTTCGTATTAAATAATAAAGAGAACTGTGATTTTTTAGCAAAATCTACAAAAGGTTTATGTGCTCTATTCAACACTTTATTTGATTGAATCGCTTGAAGCTGCGCTTTATCATTTCCAAGAAATACAATACCATCGTGCATTAAAATAAATGGACTAATAGCTGCATTATCATTCTTAACCTCATAAATACCCCCATCATTTGTAACTTCACCATGATTTATCCCTAATTGAATCACTTTTTCAAAAATCCGGGTATCTTCAGAAGAAAACATAAATAAAAATTGAGGGATTTTCTCTATTCTGGTTTTTTGTATTTCCGTAGCATTGAAATCATCGTCATATTCATAATCTGTATAGCTCACTTCCTTATTCACAATTCCGTTCAAAACAAACAAATTATCCCCTTTAAACACTTTCGCGATAGCCTTTTCATCCAAGAGTACATCAAACAAGGTACTACCTAGGTCGATCATATTACCGATTTGTTCCTTTTCGTCATAGCCATAAATATACTTTACAATAGCCGGTAAATGTTTGATGTAATTTTCCGTATTGATATTCAACGAAAAGAAACCTAAAATATCTTCCGATAAATATTGATTGAATTTAGGATTAGCTTTGTTTTTATATATTTCGCGATATTTCTTTGCCAGTCCCTTTTCCATCTTGGCATGCGTTTTCATGCTTAAGCGATTACCATCCACCAATACACTCATTAAGATTTCATCATAACCGTAATTTAATTTCGGTTTAAAACCTTGAAAGCTATAAATACTTTGATCATAAAACGTGTTAAAGGCATTTAAATCTTTAATACTTAGACTCAGTATTTCATTATCCTTCAATTTTTTAAAATCCTTAGAAGATCTTTTAACGAGAGAGCCTGCAATAATTTGATTCATACGCTCATTCATCCAAGCGTTGATTAAGATATTTTTTATCGAGTCATTATGATTTTCTACCTGACGATATTGTAAGTAATAATCATCTTCATATTCCTCTTGTTCCAATACAGAATCTACATAAGTATAATCCTCATCTGTAATATCAGCTTCCGGAATCACATCATACTCTTCAGCATAGGCCGTATCTATCTCATCCAGTTCTACAGCGAAGCTATCAACTTCAATGGAGTCTAAATCCCATTCCGAACTATCTAAATCTTCAAGGATAACCTCGTCAGTATCCATGATGGTATCCGAATAATCATTGGTTTGAGCTAATAAACCATATTTAGATTGTACTTCTGGTTTATTAAAATAAGTGATCATCGGGACACCAGAAAGCACATATAGTGTTTCGTTATCCCAAGATATCCGCGTTTTTCCATCTGCACTGTAGATGGTATTCAAGCCGTTAACCTGAACAATTTTTTTCGATTCCGGAAGAAAACCTTCAAACTGAGATTTATCTTTTATCGGCAGAAGCGCTCCATAAAATTGAACACTATCGGTTATTAATCCATGAATATATGCTTTAGCATGGATATCTATCCCCATACTTTCCAGTTCATCGTTTTGAATCGTCAGATCTTTTTGCAGCAAGGCATCAAACAAACTGGTCTTTTTCAAAAATTTATTAAAATCTTCCGAATTCACTTGTTTATAAAATGCTTCACCATTTAGCGTAATTAGAATTTGAGCATCATTAGGGATTTTATGACTTAAATCTTGAGCAGAAAGATTAATATGTATGATATAACAAAGTGAAAAGAGTACTATTTTTTTGATCATTTTTATGATTGATTAATTTGAAATTGAGTGGTTATATTAGTTTAATTGAATTTGATTGCCTAAAGTAGTCTTCGAATTTATTAAAGAAGGCAAATTAGTTTTCAGCATGATGGCTTTCTGATTTGAGGCAATTTTTGAATTTGTATTTGATTTTGATTTTATGTTGGTATCGAAGCGATAAATACTAGTAAAAAATGCCTGATCAAATGATTTTTGATGCTCTGCACTGAGCTTTGCAAATTCAGTTTTCGCATCCGTAGCGAGTTTAAAATCGCGTTTAAAAACCTTATTCTTCCGATCGTAAGCATAATTTGAATAATTGCTTAATTTGGTTTTAAAATGAACGGACAAAGCATTATTAAACGCATTCAAAGCCTGGGCATTTTCGAAGTCACAAGAAATAAAAGCAATAAAATTTTGAAAATCTAATTGATGGTTAACATTGCTTATCCCTTTTGTTTGTTTCAGTATTCGCACCACGTCTGCCATTTCTTGACGAATTTCCGCTTCTTTCGGTATTTTAAATCCGTCGATTTTATCCAATTTCATCAAAGAAGCTAATTTCGTTTTACTTTTACTCAAATTCATCGTTCCTTTGATTTTTCCTGATCCATTACTCTTAAAATCAATTTCTTCCACAAAATCAAAACACGAAGTCAATGAAATTACGCAAACAATTGCAGTAAGTATAAAAATTATTTTCTTTACCATATTGGAATCTAAAATAAGAATTAAAAAATAGGTTTAAAAGTGATTTGTTGATAATATTAAGGAATTACTCAAAAAAGATTAAATTTATAAAAAAACAGCTACCCTGAATTGGATAGCTGTATCTACAAATCAAGAAACTTGATTAATAATTATATTTTTCAACCGATTTAATCGCATTATTTCCTTCTGTAAATACCAGGGTAGGTTGGTAATTTTCTGCTTCCTCTACGCTCAGATTGATAAACGATAGAATATGCACCGTATCCCCGACTTTAGCGTGTAATGCTGCCCCCCCATTCATACAAACTTCGCCACTACCACGTTCACCCGGAAGTACATACGTCATAATTCGACTGCCATTTACCGCATTATTAATATATACTTGTTCATATTTCACAATACCAGCAGCATCTAACAAATCAGCGTCTATGGTAATGGAGCCATTGTAAGCCACATTCGCTTCAGTGACTTTTACGGTATGTATTTTTGCTTTTAAAAGTTTAATTTCCATGTATTTATTTTCAATTATATAGTCATTTTTATAGGTTCAGAAGCTTGTACAGTTTGAAATGAAATAGCCTTACCAGCCTGAACAAGCTGATGGCTATCATACTCTAAATCAAAGGTAAACTGAAATGGATGATACATGCTAAACACTGTATCAGGCATAGCATTCACGCTATACTCCAATTTTCCAGTATGGTGAAAACGTTGAATAACATAATGTTCCCGTTCAGGTAATAGATGAAACCAACAACCTTCGCCTAAACCACCAATCCAATGTGCCTTTTCCGGCAAGGAAGCAGGTCGCGTTGGCTCATTCAAAAAACCCAGATGTTCATCTTTAGGCAATTCATTCGCATACTTGCTGAAAAAATTAGGTTTAAGTAAACCAATCTGAAATCGTAAAGAAGACCATCGATTTAAAGTCCACTGTTCCAAGTGCTTATGCACAAAACAAAAAACCTGTCCATTATCAGCAGCATTCACGACATTACTGGTAGGGCTTGCCTTCAAACATTCCGGATATAATATTTTTTTTATTCTTGCATCTGAAGCCCGCATTCCTTTGCAGAGTACTTGAGCCACAAATCGAGAACAGCTGTTATTTTTTGCAGCAAGGGCACCGTATTTTACCACCCCCATTTTTACCAATTCATCGGCATATGCAGCAGCCATCTTATAGGATAGGTCCTTACTTATCGTACCTAAAAGCCTTCCAGCACCATGAGTAGCCTCTTCCAGCGAATAAAGCTCCAAAAGTAAATCCTCTAGATTCGCTAATTCCCCATTATTGTCCCAACGAGCAAGCGTTGTCAACATCAATCGAGGATCAAAATCTACCGACCTAGCACGACCATATCCCCGTGGCGAGAGGTACCTGCCAAAATCATAATAGCGCATATGACCTGTCGATCTTTCGATCAGCACAATAGCGGCATGGCCTACCTTAAAATTTAAATTTTTGACTATTCCAATGCGTTTAAAAAAAGACATCCATGCTTCATCCCCTCGAGCCGTTTGATCTGGCCAAGCAATAGGAATAGCGATATCGTGAAATAAGTCCATCATCTTAATTTATAGCTCTAATTTCCGTTATTTCCTTCACATTATATAATTTATGCATATATCGATCGCCATAGTCTGGGAAATACAATACCACTAAATCCTGTGAGCTGAACTTCATTTTATGAACGTATTTGTCCATCGCAGCTAAAACGGCCGCGCTGGAATAACCTAACAATTCATTGGCAACATCCTGGTATTCCCAAGCCATTTGTTTACATTCCGATTGACTGATTTGAAAAATAGCATCCACCGCATTCCGATCAAACGAACCTGGGATAAATGTTCTTCCTATACCTTCAATAGCGTCAAATTTTATTTCCGATTCGGGAATAGATTTATACTTTAAAAATAAATCATAAATAGATCCCGTAGGTTCTATCCCCCAAATTTGTACTTGCGGATTTTTTTCTTTCATGTAACGACCCACCCCAGAAATTGATCCGCCAGTTCCGACACCGGCAATAAAATGAGTAATCCGACCTAAAGATTGAGTCCATATTTCAGGCCCTGTTGTTTGGTAATGAGCTTTTATATTGGCCGAATTGTAATATTGATTTGTAAAATAACAATTTGGATGATTTGCTGCATAGGATTGTGCTAAATATTGCGTAGAATTAAAATCATGTAAGCCATTCCCATTCGAACACAACTGTATTTTTGCACCATATTCCTCGAGTATATCGAGCTTTTCTTGAGAACAACTCTCCGTCACAAATATCACTGTTTTAAATCCTTTTTCCTTCGCCAACAAGGCTAGACTGATTCCCGTGTTTCCACTGCTAGCTTCCACAAAAGTGCCTCCAGGATGGATATAGCCTTTTTTTATGGCATCTTGTATCATATACCAAGCAACTCGATATTTAGAAGACTCGCCAGGATTATAATACTCTTCCTTTATAAAAATTTGACATCCGTATTTTCTAGATAAATAGTCACTTTTTGTTAAAGGCGTATTTCCGATTAATAGCTTATTCAATATGTTTTACTTAGGATTTATGACTTTCTTTATTATATAACGATAAATTTTCCTTAATTATTTTCTACGATTCAACGATTTATTCTAAAATAATGATTTTTAATATCCATCCCAACACTACGTAATCTCCAACTACAGGATTGCATTATATTTATAAATAATAACCGAATTTTAATAAATTTGTTTTAAAACATAATCTTATGAAACCAAAAACTATCATTATAGCGGTCTTACTTGCGGTGTTACTTTTGATATTATTTAATAATAAAGAAGAGGCCAGCTTTTGGTTATTCACCGAAATAAGAACGTCAAAACTCTTTATTTTAGGTACCTTTTTTTTACTAGGGGTAGTCGTTGGTGGATTGGTTTTTAGAAGAAAATCAAAACATCCAAAAGAATATGCAGTAAGTAATCCTATAGCACCAGGGGAAGAAGGAATCTTAAATACTGGTAAAACGTTATCAGAAGAAGATCAAGAATATATCCGCAGAGATTAATACGCCATAACGGCATTTCCTATAAAGAAGGAGTAAGTTGGATAAACTTACTCCTTTTTGTCTTCTATAGTAGGAGATTTTTTTTTAGATTTCATCCTTCCGGACTTTTGCAAGGCTGCATGAATCAAATATTCCATCTGACCATTTACACTTCGAAATTCATCTTGTGCCCATTTTTCCAAAAGTTTATACGTTTCATCATCTATCCTTATCACAAAACTCTTTTTCATATACAGATTTTGAAATTCCTTAAGAGGAAATGTTAAAGAAAAATTAATTATATAAGGTTCCAGCGTTCACAATAGGCTGAGCGGCTTTTTCACCACATAACACCACCATCAAATTACTCACCATTGCCGCTTTCTTTTCATCATCCAACTCCACAATATTTTCTTCAGACAATTTTTTCAAGGCCATATCCACCATACCAACAGCGCCTTCCACAATTTTAGATCGAGCAGAAACAATCGCCGATGCTTGCTGTCTTTGCAACATGGCTCCTGCAATTTCAGGTGCATAGGCTAAATGCGCTATCCTAGCTTCTTCCACAATAATACCTGCCTTTTCAAATCGATCGGAAAGTTCCGTTTCCAATATCCGATTCACCTCATCTCCCCCATCTCTTAATGTCAATTCGGCAAGCTCATCTTCCAAACTATCGTATGCAAAACTAACCGCCAAATGACGTATTGCTGCCTCACTTTGTACTCGAACATAGTCTGTATAACTTTGCACATCATAAGCTGCTTTAAATGTATCTCCTACTTTCCATACGATGACAGCACCTATTTCAATAGGATTTCCCATTTTATCATTTACTTTCAATGTTTGACTTTGTAGATTTTCTGAACGTAAGCTGATGCGTAATGCTGTATAAAATGGATTAATAAAAAATAATCCATTCGCTTTAATCGTCCCTTTGTAATTACCAAATAAGTTCAATACTCTCGAATGGTTTGGGTTTACAATAATCAACCCTTTTATTATAATCACAAAAACGACAAATGAAATAAACATCATTAAGCCATAAAATAATTCCTTTTGGGCAACTATTTGAATAAAGCTAAAAATAAAACAAATGATGGTTAATAAGACAACTACTAAAGCAGCATATCCTGAGGTTGGTTTAACAATTTTTTCCATAACAATAAGTTTAAAATGATATTAAAATGATATCACTAATATATCATATTTTTTTAATAAATACAAAGCTTTATTTCATTTCTTTTTTTATCATATCCTTTGGTAATCAACGCGAATGCAATTGACTAGCCTATGGTATTTACCACATGACCTGTTTTCAGAAGTATACATTAGGATTTGCAACATTTGCATGCTGCCTGGTTCAACATGGTATATTAAGATCGTTTTTACCCTACAGCCTATCCATAGATTTGAAACACTGTCCGTCTTACATCGGATTTGATTCGCTTCCACCCAGTTTAGATCCGTATAATCTTCGAAGGAGATGCGACTAAGATCCAATGCTGTAGTAAATTAAAATCAGATTGGAGCAACTATTAATTGAAATGGAATTTCAAAAAAAAATAGCCTATTCCCTAGCTAAAAAATTGAAAAAATAATACATTATAAATGGAAAATACCGGACAGGCATCACTTTCAAGCGTGCAATCTATCCGTCATATCAATTGCCTAAAAGACCTCAAAATTAGCTGGATTAGCAATGGTTTCCGTCTATCTGCTATAAAAAAAACAATCTGATTTGGCTATTGAACAAATTACTCAACTTTTACAGCTAAAAAACTGATTATAAATTAGTTGCCAATTGAATAAAAAAGAACAAGCTTTAGGTATTTAGTTAAGCCATTAAAAATTCCGATATACCGACTAAACTTAAATCTTTGGTTGTTTACCAAACTTATCGAACCTATTTGCTGGGGTAATAAATAGGTTTTATTTATTGATGCCCTATCATCAAACAGCTGCTTCAAATTGCGATAAACTCAGCTATTTGGAAATAAATACGAAGAGCGATGCTATTTAAGACACGCTCTTCGTATGATAATATTGCGAACTATTCTTGCTGATGCTCTTCAAGGTATTCTTCTACTGCCAAAGGATCTTTAATATCAATATTTCTTTTTTTCATGCCCAAATACGTATTCCCAGGGATTATGACGTAGCGAAAATTAATCGATCCACCAAGATTAATTAAAGCGCCACCATCATAAACAAAACGATAGACAACAATTTCATTCGTTTTCAATTTAAACGTAATGGTACTCATTCTACCACTCGCTCTACTCGTATAAGGTAAGGCAAAATTGCCACCTCCAAAATCCAAATACATCAGAATAGCGGAATTATTTATTATTGAGGCCGTTAAAGAAGGGGCATAAATATGCCCTATTCTCATCGTCGTGCCATCAATAATACTATCTTTAAGTCGAACTGCATTTTTCCAACCAGAATAAAATACTTTAGCATCTGCTCGTAAATTTGTACCGACACCCCATCCTGTTGAAATTTTGGGACCATAAAGGACCATTTGCCCGGTATTAAAATAAAAATCACCTACTTTTCCAAGGCTTACCGCTGGAAATCCGTTTCCAGATAAAAACTGTGACCCATCCTTTCCATTCACGCCATTCGTTCCATTGACACCATTTTCACCCTTTATTCTTTTAGGTGTTCCCCATCCTGCTGCTGTCTTTGGGCCATACATATCTGCCGTGGAGGTACGAAAGTAAAAATCACCTAATTTACCTAAGGATGCCAGCGGAACGACTGTACCACTTAAAATTGTACTACCATCTATACCTTTTATACCTTGTATTCCTTGAGCTCCTGGAATTCCCTGTTCTCCTTGAGCTCCCTGTGCCCCAGTATCTCCTTTTTTACAGGAAAATAAGCCTAATAATACCAGAATTAAACCTGTAATTAGTTGTGTTTTCATAATCAATAATTTTAATTTCCACTTACAAATGATACCTAAAGTAGGTCTCTCCGTATAAAGTAAATTTTAAAATGAGTGAATGTATGTTTTTAGACTATGAATAAGCCTTTTTAATGAGTAATGCAAATGTGTAAGTAATAAAATGGAACTGAACGGTTTAAGATTAATCAATACCTAAACCAACAGCAGAAGTTTGAATCTACCTAAGCAAAAAATAATATTCTCCTATATTTATCGAAGGACTGTGCTTATAGGTAATTCAAGCTAAGGTCTAAAAATTAGTAGATAATGGAAATTCTTATTTAGCATCATAAAATTAAAGTCTTATACGACTATTATTCTTACTTGATTTTATAATCTAGCTCTTCCAATTTACCATCTTCATCAATTAAGATAGCCCTCGGAATGGATTTGACATTAAAATGCAAAGAGGAAATATCCGATCCGGTACCTTTCAATTCGGATACATGAGTGACAAAGGAAAAATTATGAGTATGGATAGCCTTTTTCCAATCCTCCTTATTATCATCTAAAGAAATTGCCAATATATGTACCTGAGGGTTATTATCCGCAAACTTTTTCAATTTGGGAATATTCTTTATGCAAGGCACGCACCAAGATGCCCAGAATTCAAGTAAGACTTTTTTTCCTTTAAAATCAGATAACTTGACTATTTTCCCATCGATATCCTTGATTGTAAAATCCCTTACTGGTGCACCTTGCTTCAATTCGAATAATGAATGAATTTTTTGGGCTAATTCTTGTCCTTCAGCTAACTGTTTAATAGCGTCTGAAAGACCATCGTATAATTCCTTGATTAAATCAGGCTTATCTTCTAACTCATTAAATAAAAAATACTTCTGTACATAAAGCGATGTATAAGACTGAGGATTTAACCTTGCAAATGCAATTCTTAGGGGTAAAAATTCTTTATTTAAAGTCGGAAAAACTTGATTCATCTCTTTTTTATTATTTAAAGCCCAAATATATTCAGGCAATAGTACTTTATAAATCGAATTATACCGGTTATAAATTAATGCATCTTTATTTTCGAGGATTTCCATATTGGTAAAACCGCGAATTGCTTTTCCAGTGACTTCACTAAAAAGGGGTTTGTGTGTATAAAATTTATTGACTCCAGGCAGGAGTAAAAATTGGAATAGGCCATCAACATCCTTTTCTTTCATGTAAATATTAGTCAGAATGCCTGGTGTTTTTAAATTTCCATGGTATTCAAAATGATTATTATTTATTAAAACTGAATCTTCTTTTAAATCATTTTTATTAGAATAATCCACAAAACTGAAATAGACATATTTTCCATTAAAGTTTTGTGCGGTATCTATTTTTACTTGAATATGGAAAGGCCCTTGGGCGGAGGATGGAAGTGTAAATAGTATGCTAATTATTAACAAAGAAATAAAACCACATAACTTGGTCATAATGTATTATTTAATTAAAAATAGATAATCATATTATGACGAAAAGTGAAATATGGTTAAATAAATGCATGGTTAAAAAGCAGAAATATATACCTTGTTATTCAATCTATTCATCCCTTTTATGCGCATGGAAGATTCACGGAGTTATTAAAAAAGACCTCAACCCGATTTGTTGCTAGTTAATAGTTGATCGATGGCGATTGAATAGCTATATGACGTTCTCTTGCTGCATAGCGTACTGCTTTTAGGCCTTTAATCGCTAAAAAATGAAGTATATTCTTCTTAAAAACAAAAGCGATTGCTAAGTACGCTTGAAAATACTGCAGTGTCCGTGTTGGTTGTTCATGATTTATAGTTTTCTTGGTATAACTTAGGTTTGATCAACTTCTTTTTTCCTGAATGAAATGAGGGCTTGAATGAATGCTAATGGTAGATTTTGATCGTTTGGAAACTGAATGGCCGATTTGGAAACTTTGAATAGCTTCAGTTCTTTTTCAAACTTTTTTAGGAAAGTTTCGGTCCAAGGGCTGGATAAACTAATGTGTTTTGGGTAGGCACTATAGTATATAAGGTACTTATTCCCTATTTTAAATGCTGGTATCTGATAACTGATGACTTCTTCGACTTGGGGTGCAACTTGATGTACAATCTCCCGTATACTTTCTAATTTGTTTCGTATTTCGTCATGTACTGTATGATGATATTCATCAATATTTTTATAATTGGTCTTGGCCATGTTTTTTTAGTTTTTGACGATAAGTATAAGAAATGGCAAGTATGGCGCCTACTATTAATGGAAATAAAATGTACCCAATGTTTTTGTCCACAACGAGGTGACTGAAGGACGCAAAGATTAAATTGAATGTTAATCCTGCATACGCCCATTCTATGAGTTTTGGGTTTAATTTCGGAATGATTAAAGCAACTGATCCTAATACCTTGCACATTATTAATGCATATGCAAAATAATCTGGATATCCTAAGGGCTTTGTGCCTGCATTAAAATTTTCTGGGGAAAATAACAGTGCAGTCAATGGCATCAACCCTTCTATTAACACTAATAGGATTGTTGCTATCCAAAATATTATTTTATTTCTTTTCATTATCTTTATGTTTGTTGCTCATCTTGTTAGACAATGTTACGCAGATTATTACCGATCTAACTTGTCATAGGATAAGAAAAATCTTATCGTGATCCTCTCGTGCAAAAGCTGTTTGATACTTAGAGCAACAGGAGTTTAATAGTAAAGTTGAAACAATTGTCAATTAATCACCAAATCCAGATATTGATGCTCGTATTTCAAATGCTCAAGATGCGCGTGTTGGAGCATCAAAGCAGCTTAAGGCAACCATTAGCAATATTGCAGCTGCTGAATTACTAGCTAAACCATAAAAGCAAGTTTGTAAAAAAGGAGGCAATAAAAAAGGTTTACTTGATTTCGCATCGTATGTCTAATATTTTATCTAAGAATCGGAAGCAGCTAAAGCGTAAAAGGAATGAGAAATCCAATAAAGATTCCGGAAATTTGACCATTTTATGGAGGATAGCTACATTGTTATACATCATTATCATGCTATATGTTCTGTTTACCTGTGGTGGTAACGGAGCTGATTGGTATCCGGGAAAACCCATCTATACCAGATAGTATCTGTCGAACGATTAGCATTTATCCGCTGATGAATTTGTGCATTTGGCCAACTTGTTTTATATTCCTTTTTTTAGATTGTCTGTCCAATAAACTATGTTTCCCTATTCCAATACAAGACATAATCATACATACTAATACGGCAATTTTATTACTCGAGTTATTTAACTGTTTTTTTAGTACTTACTACAAACCTATTCCAGGCATTTATAGTTACCACCGACATTATGATTTGTGCTATTTGATTACCATCGAAAAAGACCTCAGCATTTTTATACGTTTCATCGGTTAATCCTTTTTGACTTATTAAAGTTATTTCCTCGGTTATCGCTAATATTACCTTTTCTTCATCAGTAAATAATTCAGTTTCTTTCCAAGCATTTAGCAAGAAAATCCGTTGAGCGGTTTCGCCATCTTTTAACGCCTCTATGCTATGCATATTGATACAAAAGGCACAGCTATTGATTTGTGAAGCACGAATTTTAATGAGATGGGAATGTGTTTTAGCGAGCTTCGAATTGGTCAGGTAATTTTCTAGCGAAAGCATTGCTTCGAATGCCTTTGGTTCAAGTTGTGCGATATCTATTCTGTTTCCCATGATTATTAATTTTTATTTATTGACTTTAGCATCGTCAGCTTTATGGATATAAGCTAGCTGTTCCAAGTTTAGAAGTTATTATTTATTCAATTTTAAGCCGCTAAGACGATGTAATCGTTTTATTAAACCGATATTAAATTCGCCAAGTTCTAAAAAAAAGATTAGTATACTATCTTTCTTGCATGTTGAATACTGTCCCTGCAGGATCCTGAATCCAATGCATATTTTTTGGAAGTGCTTCAATTTCGTCACACGTTTCAACTGCATGTGATTCTAGATACTTTGTGGCTATCTCTATATTAGAAACTGTAAGTTGTAACCAAGTTTCCGTATGTGTGTAATTATCTACACAGTCCAACCAAATGATGTTGGCTCCAAATTTTACTTTATGTGTTCTAGAAACCGTAGGATTTTCAATAGGCTGCTCATCAACTTCTAATTTTAGAATATCCCTGTAGAATACAAGCGTTTTTTCATATTTACTTTTAGGTATTTTAATTGCAATGTTAATTCCTGCTTCAAAATTTGGATTCATAAATTTCTTATTTAATATGCTTCAATATTTTTATCAAAACGATCATGTACATCTTTTATCGATACTAAAACTTGCTATACCCCTTTCGAACGGCTACCGTATCGTACTAGATAAACATACTTCAAATATTTTTTCCATAAAAAAATGATAGCTTTCTATGGAATTTCCTACTATATAATTCAATAATACTCGCGATAGATTATTTAAATGAATCAATTTCCTTAATTAATTTACCATCATTATTGATCATTTTTATCATTGGATTACCTGTACTATCTACTGATAGAATAATTCTAGGCTTTTCATCTGGTCCATTAATTACCAAACTAGAGTTCCCGTTTTCAGTCATCAAATTAATTCTATTTGTATTACCACCAATTTTACCCGACAAATCTTTATCATTAATGACTATACCCGATTTATACGCATTGGTGTTCCTATTTTGCTGGGTCAATAAACCAATAGCATCAGCATTGTCGTAATCAAATGCTAAGGCGTAAGTATTGGTTTCAGGATTTTTAGAAATTGCTATTCCTCCACATTCGTCCCCTTTTTCATTATAGAATATAATTCCTGCGGGATTAAGTGCTCGTTTGTATTTTTTTCCAAATAGTATTGGTGGTTCCATGCGCTCTTGATTAGAAATAATCATTCTGTTTACCCCATTATCATCAATTATATTTATCCGTTTAACGGTAATCTCCTCATAGTTAGTATCTAATGTCTTAAAGGAATAAAAAAGCATTAAAAATGCAACAGTTATTATTCCTGCATAAAATCCGACGATTAATTGGCCTGTTTTTTTCATTTTAATTATGTTTACTTGTTATATTCTAGGCAGCTATATTTTATTAAATACTTTAAAATACACTCCTAAGCAATCTAATTCTTTCGAGGATTGATTAAAATTTCCTAATAGATTGATTACCTCATTTTGGATAACAATCCAAAGTAAGAAAATTCCAAAATCGTAAAATTGTAAAAAATCATTTTTCAGAAAAATAGAAAGGAAGGTATATTAAACTCCTATTAGCTAGGTCCTCATAAATTATATATGCAACCTTGCCGTGGAAATTAAGCTGTTTGTATAGGATGTTATTGGTGGATGTGAGGTGGGCTAATTTTTGTCTAATCAATTGTTTTTAAGATGCTCGAGGGTTTTTTTCCAGTAATAACTTTAACATCTTTTATAAAGTGAGATTGATCGTAATATCCAGCATTTAACCCTATTTCAGTTAGCGTTCCTATTTTATCTTTATTTTCAAATAGATTTCTAAACCTTACAATATTTGAAAATTTCTTGGGAGAAGTTCCAACTTGTTTTCTGAATTTTTTTTCAAAAGAGTCTCGACTGACAGGTAGTTTATCTATTATTGTTTTTATTGAAACAGATCCTTGGGAGTTAATGATTTCGATTATTGCCTCTTTTATGATGTCATCTGTATGAGTATAAAGAATTTCTAGCAACAAGAATTTCTCTATCCTTTTGATCAATACTTCATAGTCGCTGTAGCTAGAGAATATTTCGTTTAAATAAGCGAGTTGGTTTGAATTAAAAATATCATCAAATGAAATATACTTTTCATAAAAATCATTTATAGGTGTTTTAATGATAGAGGAAGCCACCCCGGGATTTAAAATGATCACAAATAAGGTGGTGGATTTTGAAAACTCAAAATGAAGTGATGTTCGAGCAATACCAAAAGCAAAGGCCTTTGGCAAACTCATTTTGCTCTCTTGCGTTTGTTTAATTGTGATTGAACCATTTAAAATATAGTTAAGTGATACTGAGCTGCTTGGTAGCGTTTCTAAACAGGCTGAATCTGTGGCTTCTACAATCAAATACTCTTTGACATACTCCTTAAGGATTTGATCTGGCGTAAATCTATATTCGATTACTTTATTAAATTGCTCCTGTTCAAAAAAAGCTATATTTTTTTCGTGCATTTTAATATCCTTTTTAAGTTAATCCCTTTTATTTAAAGACCAAATATCTAATAAGTTTGTTAATTCGGAGAAAAAGTTCCGTGTTTTTTACTTCCATTTACTTTGATTATTAATAAAATTAATGAAATTTTATTGATTCGTTTTACTCTGTTTTTGTGTAATACTCAATTGCCACTTCAATCTAATATTTTAGATTTTTTAGATATTTATTCATTTTTTGATAGTATGCAATAGGTATTTTCCGGTCATGGTTAATGCAATAGGCATTTTCACAATATAGATTTAAGATATCAATTGCGGAAAGTAATAAAGGGATTGCGAACCGATATAGGTTTTCTTTCTATTGGTATATACTCTCCTGTTATCGTCAATTCCTTTCGTAACATCCGATAGCCTTAATTGCTGTACATCTGCATAAGCAAGTCCCGTATTGCAGCAAAATAAAACCACATGATGAACCTGCATTAGTCTCTCGGTACTAAATTTGTTTCTTCATGTAGAAGAGCAAGCTGAAATTAGTTTCAATAATCAATAGATTAAGGTTAACAAGGTTAGCCCTGCAGTCTGAAGCCGTTAAGTCTTCCAGTTTTCGAACCTTTTGAATAACGAATAGTTACCTATCATTTGCTGAGTAAAACAGAACTACAAATTATTCAGTTTTATATGTGATTGTATAAATGTTTCGCGGTCTAGCGTAAAATAAAAAGCTTGCAATCATTGGATTTACAATATTTTATATGTTTCAAGTACTTTTCTTTGTGATCCCACTGGGATTGGCTCAGCCACACTATTCCCGCACGCTTACCTTGAGCCTTCAGTGAATCGAACCCAAGTTCTGATACCAACCTTATAAAACAGAAAAAGCAACTCTTTTGAAGTTGCTTTTCTTTGTGATCCCGTTGGGATAATATTTTGAGATTTAATATGTTTGTTTTTAATGTGTTAAATATTGTGTTTTTATAAAGGTACCAGTTAAGGCAGTATTTTTATTAGATATAAGAACATCAGGAACAAATTTAATAAAATTTTAAACTTTTTAAGAATTGCAAATTCTTTCTTTATAAATTCATTAATTCAAAAACATTATATTATCTATTTAGGATTAATAATATTTAAGAAATAAAGAGGTTCGAATCCCTTCCTCTTTACTGATAAAAGCACAAAAGATACTTGTTGCGCTTTATAGTTTAAAGACAAATTTCCTTTTTTCATTTATTATAATATTTAATTTGATATCCGATTTTTTTTCAGAGTTTTTTTGATTATAACACATTGGTTAAAGACTGATTAATTGCAGTAACTTATTGCAAAGAAATTTTAAATATTCAATGCTATTCTCTTAATTGCTAAATAAGTTGTTAAGCTTTACACAATGTGTTTTGATAATAGTGTTAAATAGTTTGGTGATAAAATCTTTCGATACATTCTGAATGTCTAATTTACAATGATTTAAAGCTTATATGATGTTGAGTTAAAGAAATAAAGGTATAGAGATAGATTGGCGAAACTTTTTGTATATTAGTTTCATATAACCAACTGTTGACACTAATATTAGAAGACAGCAGAACCAACAAATAATGAATGACAACAATTTCAAGATGGGTAGTACCATGTTATTTTACGGAAGAGAAACATAAAACACACGAGTTGATTTTTGACTTGACAGACCATTTGAAACTAATGCTAAAAAATGAAGTTTGGAATAGAAAATTTGACTATGGCTTTAGCACGGGACTAAAAAACACTAATCAAACAGAAATAAAAAGTGCGATAATAAAAGTGTAAATCGTCAGCAAAAAGTGGACACGATATTTTAAAAACTTAAGGAGTGTTTTCATCAAAAACGTTAGATTTAAT
>NZ_JBMOXB010000022.1:0-37698 GCF_049316305.1 Sphingobacterium sp. HJSM2_6 | reverse complement strand
AAAATTAATAAATTTATAACTCGAAAGTCTCCTTAAGGTTTCATCCTAATGTGTCTAATTTAGTTTGAAGACGTACAATAATAAAAGTATATCCTAGGTTTCTTTCGGGCTCTGTCAATGAGAAGCGTATCCCAGAAATAATTGAAAATGTTTGTGGAAATATCCCCACTCATTTAAAAGTTAAGAGCTATAAGGAGTGGTCTCATCGAATTGGTTGTTCAATAATTGAATTAGAATATAATACCAAAACAAAGTTTATCCCTTCTAAGAAAGATTTAACTGATGATTACATTCCCCATTATGAAATGGAATTCATTGAGAAGTATCATCAACAATTAGCAGTCCTGAAAGAATTGGCTTCTTTTTTTCTAACTGGTCTTCATTTAACCTTTCCAACTCAATCAATTATGATGCGGAATGACACACCATTAAATGACGGTTTTTTTCAAATAAAATCAGGAGGTAAAAGTTATGCAACTAAGGTAGCTTCTAATGCCTTTATGCACGAAATACTTATTGAAACGAGTAAAAAATCGAATATTGATATAAATTTAAAAGGACTTGCTTCTGTATGGCATTATGATTTATGGCCATTAAAGAGATACCTCAATGCAGTTGAATCAGACCAAATTTCAATGGACAATTTACTAGATTTGATTTATTCCCTTGAAGGTTTATTTGAAAAGAATACTTCCTCTGACTTTGTTAAATCAATGTGTATACTAAGTTTGTGCAATACAAGAAAAGATGCACGAAAAATGAAAAGTTTATTAGACATTGCTTATCGAATAAGAAATGACATTGCTCACGGAGATCGTTCATATGACCCTAATGATTATGTAAAACTTGATGGAAATGAGACACTAGCCCAAATGATTTATTGGAAAATGAAAGCTATTGTTGCAGTAATGATGATTAGAGGTATATCCAAACTTTTGGATAATCAAGAAATGCGAAACTTAAGATTTAATACTGACGACTTTATTAATTTGACCTTTGAAAAATAACTAGGATCAATGGCGAGTTCAGTGGTTAATTGAAGATTCTACCCGGCAACAACTTTT
Organism: Sphingobacterium sp. HJSM2_6; assembly: GCF_049316305.1. Classification (NCBI taxonomy): domain Bacteria; kingdom Pseudomonadati; phylum Bacteroidota; class Sphingobacteriia; order Sphingobacteriales; family Sphingobacteriaceae; genus Sphingobacterium; species Sphingobacterium sp. HJSM2_6. The sequence continues at coordinate 36,634 of NZ_JBMOXB010000022.1, read as the reverse complement.
GTAGTGTTTTGACCGTTTAGTACCTCGTAATCCTCCACTACGTCAAGCGCCTAAACTCTGGCTGTGAAATAAAGACATGACAATGAGTAAACTGAAACAAATAGCAGAAACAATTTCACTAATCTTAAATGACAATTTTAAGGTACAACCATACTATGTTTTTGAGAAAGAATTTAGTTGGCTGACAACTCATCCAAAAAAAATATTATTTAAAAATGGTTGGCTAACAATCAAACAAAAATATCAATCTGTGACTGACAATAGATTTGACTTGGATGTGCTAGAAAAGGAAATTTTATACACAGAGATGAATGAAAATCAATATGTGGACATTTGGTTTTCTGAACCTTACAACTTCATAGTAGAATTTGACGAATTACAACATTTCAACCAATATAGACTAGCGAAATTAGAGAACTATAATCCTAAATGGACAATCTGTGATTTACAGTATTACAAAGAAATCTGTAAAAAGAAAATTGTAAAAGCTGGCACATCAGGGTTCAAAAGAATAAAAGAGAATTTATTGTTTCCCCATTTTTATCCTGACTCTGATATACAAGACAATAGGATTAGACAGAAAGTATTTAGGGATTTCCTTAAAGACTTCCTACCTTTTCAAATTGGACTTAATCCTACTTTGAGAATTCCGTATACAGTGACAAACAAAAAAATTAAAGATTTTAATCAATATGATGTCGACAAACTAAAAATATATTTGACTGACAATAATCTTTGTGAAAGACTAAAGATTAAGAAATACTACAGTTAACAAGGGTTTTGTTTTAGTCAGGCTGGTGTGCAAACTTGAAACTTTGTACTTCTAATGAAATTTAGTAATAATTTGAATCTTTGTGTTTCGAAACGCATCCGACCACAAAGTCCGAAAACGTTAGACGTAATTCTAAATGACACGATAAATGAAACATCCACTTAAATGTCCAAATTGTAGCGACTATCGATATATCGAATATCAGGGTGTTCGATTTAAAGACCATGAAGCAAAAAAAGGAATTATTGTAAAAATTCCTTTTTTCGTTTGCAAAACTTGTGGAAAGAAAGATAGCATTCTTCCACGCGAAAGATTTTTAAGTTTCAGAGATGAAATCTTGCCATCTATACATGATGGCGAATTTTTTGACATGCCGCTTAAATATGTATTCTCCAAACTTGATTCCGAGAAAAGGTTTAAAAAATTTGATCATTTAAATTTTCAATATGATAGTCGAGACTATTATATTATTCCAGGACTTTACCGAGAGTGGGATGAAGGATATCTAACTCCAGTTTTCTTTGACAAGGATTTACTACTATATTACAATGGACATCCAGATTACACTGTGAAATTTACATCCTTTTCCTCATGTAATATTTACTATAAAGGTGAAAGCATGTTTGATTGGGGTTTCGGAATTAACCGTTATGGCAAACTTTTTAAATGGCTTGGGGATTTAGATAGAGATTTTAAAGATGACGATATGAAACCTCATCTAAAGAGGTTTCAAGCATCGAATCTTCCTTCAGACCATGAAATTGTTTCAAAGTTCTATTTAAGTCAAAATCCATTTTCACCAAGTGACGCATTTCAATCATCAGACAATGAAACAAAATTATTTAGTCTGAAAAACGAATTCAATAAAGAAATAATAGAAAAGATGGAAGTTGAACTTACAAAGGTTAATATTGAACAGTTAGCTGAATATTATAAACCGCCAATTCTTGAAGAACGTGAACAAATTTTTAGTGCATACCTTAGTCTTAATAAATATTTCATCGAGAATTTGCAGGAACAATCTCTTAGAGAAATACTTCTCAAATGCGGACTTAAAAAAGATAATCTACAAAAGAATGGAATGAAATTGGGAAGCCTAAAACTCTTTACTTTATTCATTGAACATGGTCTTAATAAAGAGAATGCAAATAAAATAGTTGCTCCTTTGTTTGTTCTAAATGACCTCAGACAACTTCACGGACATTTAAGTGATGCGAGTTTTGAAAAAACATATAATTCGTGTAAGGAGAGGCTTGAAATACCTCTCTCATCAACAGATCTTGGCGTCTTTAAAGCTCTCGTGACAAGACTTATATTGTTATATCAAAGTCTAATTGATAAAAAGTACGACTGAGAAGCACATTTGCCTAAAGCGGATTTTTCGTTGGTGGGCGAACAGTGCAAAAGGAAACATTTGAGCAATTAATAACTTTGGTTCTGGTAGACAGTTTACTTTTTCAAAAGCCGACCAAAGAAAAGCTCGAAACCATTATATAACATTTTAGAGAAACTGACCACTAACGAGAACTATGGCAATATTAAGCCCTAAAATTGAAGTTATAAAAAGTAAGAGAGTGAAACCAACAGAAGGAGAATGGACTTTACTGAATTTTTTGTTGGAAAATCTTGACGACACATATGAAATTTATTATCAACCATTCCTTAATGGCGACAATCCTGACTTTGCAATTATGAGAAAAGGAAGTGGAGTTCTATTTATCGAAGTTAAGGATTGGAACTTAAATCACTATTACATTGATGAAAAAACAAAATGGCGATTACAAAAGGATAACACTCCAATTAGATCTCCACTACATCAAGTAGAAGACTATAAATCAAACTTATTTCACTTACATTTAGAAGAACTTTTTAAAAAAAGTATTAAAAGTAAAAATCATTGGGCAATAGTAAATTGTGCTGTCTATTTTCATAAAGCAACAGAGCAAACTTTAACAAGTTTCTTACTTGACGGATTTAACAATCAAGAATATGAACCTTATAAAAAATTTGTAAGCTATTTTGGAATATTAGGGCATAACTCATTAACCAATGATAAATTGAACTCGCTTCTAACAAGGTTTTGGCTAAACAAAACTTCATATTATTTTGATGAAACACTTTACAACAGTTTTCAAAGATATTTAAAACCACCAATTCATCAAATTGATGAAGGTATAAATATAATTTACTCAAAAGAACAGCAAGAATTAATCAGAAGCGAAATAAGACCGAGAAGAAAAATAAAAGGAGTTGCAGGAAGTGGAAAAACGTTGGTTTTAGCAAAAAGAGCTGTAAATGCTTTTAAACGAACTGACGATCAAATCTTAATTCTAACATATAACTTATCGTTAAAAAATTATATTCATGATAGAATTAATGATGTTAGAGAGGAGTTTAACTGGAACAATTTTTACATCACAAATTATCATCAATTTTTCAAAACACAAGCAAACAATTATAATTTAGAAATCCAAAATCTTGATTCTTGGCAAGACACATTCTTCTTTGAAAGTGTAAAATATTACATAAAAAAATACGATGTAGTACTGATTGATGAGATTCAAGATTACATGCAATCTTGGATAGATATTATCACTACTTATTTTACGCATTCAGAAACAGAATTTGTCGTTTTTGGAGATGAAAAACAAAACATATACGAAAGAGAACTTGACGAAAACAATGAACCAATTGTTAGAACAATTGCTGGTGTTTGGAATAAATCATTAAATGTATCTCATCGTTTTGCAAGTAATATCGGAAACATTGCAATAAAATTTCAGAAAACGATATTTGGACTTAGATATGGTGCGGACGAATTGAAAGTAATGTCTCAACTTGATTTTGATAAAAGAATAATTGAATATCATTATTTTCATTCGTTCACGCCAGATATATTATTTGAAAAAGTTTACACTATTTTAGATCGTAATCAAATTCATTCGTCTGATGCTGGAATTTTATGTTCAATAGTAGAAATTTTAAGAGCTATTGAATTTTCAATTCGAACAATCAAACACGAAAAAACGACAATAACTTTTGAAAGCCAAGAAGAATTTTTAGAGTACAAAGACAATAAAACTAAAATTGAAGAAATTAGACGCTTAAGAAAGAATCACTTTTTTATGAAAACTGGAACTATTAAACTATCGACTATTCACAGTTTTAAAGGATGGGAAATCGACACATTATTTTTATTCATAGTGAAGGAAGACGAAAAGGAATTTGCAAATGCCGAACTAATCTACACTGGACTTACAAGAGCAAGAAAAAATTTGATAATATTCAATTTGGGAGACATAAAATATGATGGCTTTTTTAAGAACGAAATTGAAACGAAATATGACCATAAATAATACATCGATAAAAGATATAATAAATCCATAAAAGTATTTGCTGCTTAACTTAAATTTTATTTGAAATATATAAATAATCAGCCTTGTTTAAGGCTAATAAATGAGGATGAACATTTTCTAACATTATTAAAATAATCTTTATTCTGATTGAATTTATCTTTTCTTGTTTCTGTTCATCCTAGATTTTATAGGGTATTGAACAGTGCTTTATTCATTTCAGAAATCTGGTTATGTAGGTTAGTAAAAATCTCTTGCAAAACAAACATCATAGATTTCAAAGCAAAAATATCTCTATGAGTAGTAGAGAATTCTGATAAATGTTCAATATGTTTATTGTTCGTTGTGATTGTAATTATCTTATAATTTTACACAGAATAGGCTCTAAAGTGATTATTAATACTTATTTGAAAAGGTGGGAACAAAATATTCTTATTTAAGTCGCTGGCCGTCCTGCAAGTTGAGTGAAGGTAGTTGTAGAGAAACGCGAAAGAATGATTCTATGATATGTAAAAAGTACAGGTAGATTGTTGGCGATATTTTTGAAAATGGATTGTGGGATGGAAATATCAAAAATATAGCCAACATCGTAGCCTAATCGACTGACAATCGAGGTAAACTTTTAAAATGGTTGGATTTCGAATGTGTGAGAATTACTTATTTAAATGACAAGGGAACTTTTATGAATTGAAATAATAATTAAAACTTAAATTGATACAAATAACATAGTACTATAAATAATTTGGTATATAATTCGATATCATTTGTAATTTGATTTGGCATATGGTTGGCTTCCAAGTTATTGTAGCCTTTCCTTTTTTAGTTTAAATGTGAATATTTTTCATATAAAAATTAAATCAGACACCTATAAATTATAAATTTAATTTAATAGGATGTTTTACCTAAATAAACCAAGCTATTTTATTAAATTGAAATAGTAATTTTTCTCCATACTCTTTATCAACAGATTTAATAAAACAAATATTTCCATATAACCAATCATGAAAACTAATCACATTATGATTAATATGAATTGATTTACTTCTTTGTTTTTTCAAGTGTTCTTCCACACCAAACTTCCTGCAAAAATAAATATGTCTCATAACACTTTTTCTAAACTTCTTCGTTGTATGTACGCCATTAGAAATAGATAAACCTGTAACGATTTGCTGTTTTCCCTTTTTAATATACCTTATTTTATCCTCATTAATAAAGAATCCTTCCTCTGTAATAATTTTTCTGATTAATTTTATTGACGGTAAAATTGCGGTGCTATTTATTGAGAATGTAAGATCATCTGCATATCGTGAATAAGAAAAATTTAATTTTTTTGAAAGTTTTTCAAATCTTCTATCCATTTTTGTAGCAACAATATTAGCTAACATAGGGCTTGTTGGAGCACCTTGTGGAAGTACATTTATTTTTTTTTCAAATAAATCATTTAATACAGCCTTTTCAAATTCCGAGAAACTATTCCAATAAATTGATTTATGCTTTATTGTACAAAGCTTTGCTAATGATACACTAAGATTATTTTTATATCCTAGATAGCAAAAAGCACCATATACTCTTTTCTCTGTTATAGTATCGAAAAATCTAAGTAAATCAATTTTTAAAATTTGATCAGCATTTTCATGAACCTCAGCATTAGTTTTAATAGATTGATTGGGAATAAAACCTTTACAAGAATTCGCTGGTTTGAAGTTTATTAAAATATTGGTATAAATCCATTTTTGAATAAAAAGTAAGTCATGATGTGGTGCACAAATTATTCTATTTGCACCAGATTTTTTTAAAATCTTAAAATACTTGTATTTTTTTTGAAGTAATGATCTTGAATTTTGTATAAATGGCTTTCCGTCCTTTTTTTCTCCAATTAGTATTCTTAAATAATCTGATTGAACTCCCATTGAAATGGCTAGATGTTCTAAAGAAAATAAAATTGGATAATTTCTCGATTGTAACTTATTAATATAAGAAATTGTATTTTTTAAAAAATCATCTGAACGTCGTGACTTTTTAGCTAACTCGATAAAATCTTCTAGAGGGAAATCTGCAATCATTACTCCTTTTCTGAATGTTAAATGTTAATTTCAATCTGTTTGAAAATTTAAATTTGATTGCTAAATTAAATTTAAAATTTTACACAGATTCTAAGTAAAATTTGAATGTAGCAAATTATGCTAAGTGGCCTTAAAAAATCATAGTACAAGGCACTATGATACCTAATTACATCAGGTTAATGCTAATAATTGCTCATTCCCCCAAAAGATTTGGGTAAATATAGGTTTTTTTTTATTTTCAAAGTATCGTCATTTATTTTCCTGATAGAATCCTTTTTTTTTCTATTTTCAATTAGCTTAATAATATTTATTGCTTTGGAAGTAAGCTGAAATCGGTAATTAAACAATCCTAAGTTTTTAGCCCTTATATATATAATATTTAATTCGTCTCTAGTTAAGCCCAGAATTTGACAAATCATATAAATATCCAGATTACGATATGCTAAATAAATTAATGCAATTTCCTCATAGTATTTTTGATTAAATTTGGCTAAAGAAAAATTCTCCTCGTGAAACTCTTCTTTAGAAATATATTTATGTCTTAATAAATCAAATTTTATTTTATCAAATAAACTTAAATAGTAGAGAATATTTTTTTTTAAAAGCCTAGCTTCTTCCATTCTTACTGATGCAAATCTTGGAAATAAGGGTTTCCATCCTTTGTTTGTTTGCCAGAAGATAGGTAATGTATTATTAGGAGTGCCATGAAAAAATGAAATTAGCGCTCCTGTATTACCATATCCCATAGGCTCATTCTTATTTATTTTTGAACCGTAGTAATTTATTAATGAATTTAGTTTTTTATTATCATGAAATAAAAAATTAGATTTATTAGAAATTAAATTAATATCTTTACGCACTTCACTAATTATCTTAACTTCTGGACATTGCTTCTTAATTTTAACAAAAGCATTTTCCATAATAACTGTTGTTAATAAAAATATTTTTGGCTTATCGACCGACTTTATCCATTTTTGAAATTCAATATCATTGTAAGCCTTAATAAAAGTATCTCCTGATCCAATAAAATCATCTAAAAATATTACATTTCTAATTCTGTCTATTCTTTTAAATTTATTATAATCGTGGGTTATTATATTAAATTCATCTCCCCCTCTATTTTTAAATGAGTTAGTATTTCGAAAAGGATATGTGACTAAAGTTCCGCTTTTTCCAACCTTACCATATGGATATATAAGAATTTTGTCCTTCACATTGACTTCTTTTGAAATTTTACTAAATAACAAATCAATTCTAAACATAAATTCATTAAATGGAATAAATTCAAACAATGACAATAAGTTTATGAAATCTTTAATTTCATATTCTTCAAAATTTTCTAACCAAGTAAAAATTTTCGAAGGGTAGATTGAAAATTTTAATTTGGGAAGTAAGTTTTCTATTATCTTATAATTGTTTTTAGATAAATCAAATTGATGAGGCATTTATTAGATTAATATTAGTACTAATGAAATTTCCATACTAAGAAGATTGGAAAAATCTAATATAATGTATTAAAACTTAATTAATAAAGTTTTAATCACAATTTGTTAATAAATATGTCAAATGAGCAAGCGGAAGTTGGGTAAGCCCTACTTTTTCTCCCTTCATGCTACGCAATCGAGCTTTTAAGTATCCTCCGGGGATACTTTTGTTTTGTAAGACGTCTTTAAATGCTGATTTCGGTATACTCATATGTATACTCAATCTCAATAAATAGGTCATTTTGATCTAAATCATGATATTTATATTTTAAAATGGTTTTTAGGAGAATAAAGTTTCCTAATTTGTCTATCCAACATAAAAAGATCGGAAGGGAAAGATATGGAGCAATGGAAGGAGAAATCAATCAGGTTTCCTCAAAAATATGATGATAAACTCAGTGCCTTGGTACTGAAATTTGGCAGGTCTAAGAAACTTTTTTTGGTTCAGATGATCGATTATTTTTATCGGTCAAAAAAAGATCCTGCCGATAGCGGTGATGAGATTCTCAAAAGAGAACTTTCCTACGGAATCAATCGGATATTGTCCTTTAACAAGCAGCAGGAAAAGGATCTGCTCATACCAACCATGAATCTTTGTGCCGAGAATTTTAGGCTACTTAATGTATTCCATGAAAAACTCAATAAACAGGAAGAGTTACTTTCTAGACAAAAGCAACAATCTAGTAATATTCTAAATGAGGTAAACCAACTTTCTAAAAGTATTTCCAAGAATAAAACAGAAAAGACCTTATTAATTTCAAACATCATCATATTGCTTGATCGCTTTCTGAAAGAAAGAGATGCCATTGGTTGGAACCTGAATTCAGTTAAGAAGAATGAACTATACAAGAAGCTTATCTCCGATATACATAAGCTCTAGTGATGTTTACCCATATTTCCAAGTCCGAAACAAGAAACAATACTGGAAGCTGAGGAGCACTAGTGAACTATCTGGAAAAGGAAAACAGACTCGTAGAAAATCTTTCAGAATCGGAAAAATGGTTCAATAGAAATTCCGATGCTATCCTCCCGCATGAGGTCAGGATGGCAATCGATGCTAATGTTGCCAAGCTGTCTAGGGCGGATGGTAAGTTCTATTTGATCAACATCAGCCCAAGCCAAAAGGAGATTACTTTTCTATTGGAACGTTTTGGTGAGCAGGAGGCCAAACTTCAGCTCAAGAAGTTTGCGATCAAGGTGATGGATGCTTACGCCAAGAACTTTCATCGTGAAGGGATGGTGGTCAAGCTGATCTGTTGTGGTTTGCCAAATGGGAGAAGAACCGCTATTCCCACACGCGCTTATCCTGAGCATTCAGTGAAACAAAACCAAGTTCTCATACCAACCCTATAAAACAGAAAAAGCAACTCTATTGAAGTTGCTTTTCTTTGTGATCCCTCTGGAATAATATATTAAAAATTAACACACTTATTAATCATGTACTAAATATTTTGTTTTTTTGACCCACCAGTTAAGGCAGTAGTTTATTGTAATTATTAGAACTTCTATTTCAAATTTAAAATACTATTACAAGTAATACGGAGTGTTATTATTTTTTAAATCATAAGATTAAAAAATAATAACTTTCCCAAATTTTCATTAAACAAACCACATTTAAAGGTTCGACTTCCTCACTTATTTTAAAAATTGAATTGACGATGATTGAGATGTTTTGTTACATCTTGATAAGAATGTAATGGCAGACTAAGAAATTTTTTGGTGTTTCGGTTGTGGGTATGTTGAAAAAGAGGTAGTGGATTCTTGAAGTTCTAAATGATTTCAAGCCTTTAAACTATTATAGTAAATGGAGAAACTTGACATTTAGAAAAATAAAATATTAAAACATGTGATTTTTATACTTTAAAAATGTCACTGAAATAAGAAAAAGAAATATTTTACTTGAGATTTACATATTCCTTGTAGTTGAGTAATTATTAGAAATATTATTTAACAAATCATTATACTTTTCTAATAAAGAGATGTATTTATTCATCCAAAAAAACACAGAATTACTATCTGCAATCTTTATTAATGATATTTCTTCCTCATTAAGTAAATTACGATGATTCTTAATTAATGTTTCTGGTAGCTCAGCTGTAAAATCATGTCCTATTATTTCACCAACTTTAAAGATAATTTGGAGATTTAAATTATCTTGTTCAAACCAATTATAGATTGTTCTTCGGCTAACTTTAAGCTTTCGAGATAACTCACTTATCCCATAATGCTCCATACGAAGAACCTGTTCTAATACTTTACCTAAGTGTATGCTCATAATAAAAATACTAACTAAACTAAATTAATTAACCTCAAGTAGATCTAAGGCTGTAAATTTTGAATTGTTGCTGATGAAATCAGGCAATATTTCTTTCATCTTTTTAACAACATTGTAATCTTTTCCTTTTTTATTTATTTCAAGTAAATGTTCTATGTTTTTCTTGAACTGAAAATAATTGTATTCCACATTTTGAGATATTTTTATCTTAGGATGATGAGTTTGTATGATTTTTTCTTCTAAAAGTAATAGCTCTTCATATATTTTTTCACCAGGCCGAAGACCTGTAAAAACAACATCTATATCTACATATGGCTTTAATCCCGCTAGTTTGATCATATTTAAGGCTAAATCTAAAATTTTAATAGGTTCTCCCATGTCAAATAAAAATATCTCCCCTCCTTTTCCCATAGCACCTGCCTCCAAAACTAATTCTACGGCTTCAGGAATAGTCATAAAATATCTTGTGATATCTGGATGAGTAACGGTAATTGGCACCCTTCTTTCGATTTGGTTTCTGAACCTAGGAATAACGGATCCGCTTGATCCCAAAACATTACCAAATCTTGTGGTAATGAAACAGGTTTTTTTATCCGTATAATTTATAATGCTATTTAGGGATTGAATATAGATTTCGGCTAAGCGTTTAGAAGCACCCATAACATTAGTCGGTTTGACTGCTTTATCGGTAGAAATCATTACAAATTTCTCTACATTATATTCCACGCAAATGTCTGCCAAATTTTTGGTGCCTAAAACATTTGTTAAAATTGCTTCAGAAGGATTATCTTCCATCATCGGCACATGTTTATAAGCAGCTGCATGAAAAACGAAATCGGGTTGATATTGTTCAAACAATGCTCTAATCCGTTCTGAATTCTGAATATTTCCAATAAATATTTTAATGCTATCAGCTCGTAAATTATCCTCTAAAGATAATTTTAAATCGTGCAAAGGGGTTTCTGCTTGGTCATAAAGTATAACCATTTTTGGATAATAATTTAACACTTGCCTAACAATTTCAGAACCGATAGACCCCGCAGCCCCCGTAATTAAAACCTTTTTGTCTTTTAGCTCTTTAAAAATATTGTCTTTATCCAGTTTGATCGGCTCCCTACCTAAAAGATCATCAATATTTAAGTTTTTAAGTTGGTCATTATCTAATTTACCATATAGCCATTTATCTGATGTCGGTACCTTTATTAAGGGTATTTCCGCTTTAGTACAGATTTCCAAAATTTTAATTTTATTAGAATCATTCAGATAATTCTCAGGTATCAAAATTTTCTTTATTTTATATTTATCCCTCAAAAAAACTAACGAAGGAAAAGGGTAAACTTTCTTTTGCTCAATATATTTATTACTTCGATCAATGTCATTGTCTATAAAACCTATGATATTAAGTATCGATACTTCATCCATCTCCAAGGTCTTTTTTATCAATAAAGCATGATGATCAGACCCATAAATCAATATATTTTCTTTTTTAATTTCGCTAAGATTTTTTGTTGAAATATATACGTATTTAACTAGTGCCCTTAAAAAAACAAGTAAGGAGGAGGAAATGAAAAAATTTAAAATCAACATTTTTTCCAATCCATTTAGTTGCACAGCGCCCCATTCTGTTGTAACTTTATAGATGCTAACTACAATTAAGTTTACCGTAAAAACAGCCACGAAAATTTTTAGCATATCTTCCGTATTTGAATACCTAATAACGCCAGTATTAATTTTTAAAAAAATAAATACACCTATGGATGTGATACAATAAAAACCTATAAACAAACAAGCTTCTAGATTCATTAACTCTTTAAGAGTTTTATCAATTGATATGACAAATGAGAATAAAAGTGTACATATAATAATGATTAGGTCAATAAAAAGTATAAGCCACTTGGATTTTATTTTATCACTTAGAATTAGATTTTTCATGATAATCGTTGTTTATTACAAAATTTGTTTAGATTACTCATTGTTCTAACCTGTAAAGTGGAAAAAAATCAACTGGATTGTTAATATTATTACCAGTATCCTCTACCAATTGCGCATAGATTTTTTGATTGACAATAAAGCGCCAACTTCTATGAGGAAGTACATAATCAGAAAAACTTAATTTCCAATCCAGAAGTGAATTGTCCTTATAGCCTTGACCTCCGCCTAAATGAAAATATTCCATTTCATGCTTCCTTCCTAATAAACAGACTTCATCTGTTAAATATTTAGCAGGAGAATATTTTAAATATTCGTTGTCAGTTGCCAATAAATGTGCTTGAATTATTCCTTTATTAAAGGTAACCACACAACCACATATCATTTTATTTTCGAAAAATACTAATAAGAGTTTCGCGTTGCATTGGGTGGAATTCAACAAATTAGTGAAATACGCTTCATTAAATTTGTAAAATTTTGACGCACCTATTCTATCCATGCTCTTGTTATATAACCTAGTAAACGCAGCAATATCTTCTGGTCCCTTCATTTGGCGAGTATAAAAGCCGATTTCTCGACATTTTCTTATAATTTTCTTCGTATTACATTTATATCTTTGCCTTTGCTCATCTAAAGATTGTATTAAATCAATAGCTACTACTCTCCCATTTTCAACAATTCCTCCCAATTGTTCAAAAGCTATTTTTTGATTTATAAATGGATGAAATTTCACAAAAACAGAGATAGAGTTTTCCTCTGTTAAAAATTTATGTAGGGCTTCTTGGAATTGGATTAGAAAACCTTGATCAAGTAAGCCAATTTCCTTATTAGAAATGGGACCTGTATACCCATAAACCGAATGAAAATCAACGAAATCTGTATTAGGAATAGTCCTTTTCAATAATGGAAGCGCTATATAATCTTCATCTTCTTCATAGACAAACAGTAAAGGATCACCATTTTTTGCTAAATCTTGATAATCCCAGGTATGATAAAAATCATATTTGTAAGCTTCTGAAACATATTTTGTCCAGATACTTTTTTGTCCTAATGTAATAGCAAAAGCCGAAGTAGAAACACTTTTCATGATTAATTGAATTTTAGGTAATTTTATATAGAGAATAATTCTACCGAAATGTAGAATTGCAACTTTTGGCAAGTATTTTAAGCTACTAGAATGTAAACTTAGCTGAGGAGGCCACCATTTTAACTAGCTCGTTTCGAGATGAAAATTCAAAACCAGCTCTCTTGTAACATTCTAATGCTCCTATATTATCAGGATGTACGTATAAAAAAACAGAAAGTAATTTAAGTTCAAAAAATGCAATTTTCAACATTTTCATTGTTACCTCATATCCAATCCCTTTTCTCCAGCACTTTTTTTCACCTATAAATACCTCAAATTCTGCAGAATCAATATTTATATTTCTCAATTGTACATTTCCGATATATTCATTTGTTTCATTAATACATATGGCCATACGTAATTCATCCACTTTGTTAAGTACCATTGCTAACCATTTTTTTTCAATTTTAGCAGTTACTTTTTTATTAGGTACAAATCCTGTATATACCCATATACTTGGATCATTTCTCCATTTAAAAGATATTTGTGCATCTTCAATCTTTAATGGTCGTAAATAGACAAGGGAATTCATAATATTGAATTTAAAACGTTTAGCATCTCACGCATATCGAGTATCGTATAACGGTGATCAATCGGAAGGGGGATTAAAATATTACTTAAAAAATATTCAAAACGATTAGTATCAATCCAATCAAAAACATTCGGCCAATAGGTAGCTACAAATATTTTATTATTAATTAACCTTTCTTTGATTCCACAATCCTCTATCAATAAAGGATAAACCATCGGCACTTCTTCAATTACGAAATTTAATTTAAGCATATTAATCTTACTCAAGTTCTTATGTAGATAGTTGAAGTTTTTCCTTCTAATTTCAGCACATTTTACGTAGTCTATTCCTGCCAATAATTTCTGTGTAAGCATTGACATCTTTTTAATTTCGTTATTCTCTAAAAGTTTGTTGTTATCCAAATAATCGACATAACCTTCTTCTATTCCAAAATCAATAGATTTAATTAAATGCGAAAACCTAGATATAGAATGATCAACTTGTAAATTAAGATGTACATCCAGTGTAGTATATAGATATGCTCCATCAGGAACTCCGAAAAATTTACGACAAGAATAAAATGTATCTACATTTTCTAAGGGATAGGCATAAAAAGCCTGAGCATTATCTATAATCAAATTTTTAATTGATTTAGATAATAATTCAACGGTTTCACTTTTAATTCCGAAGTAATTGGTGTAAAGCATACATGTATGCTCACCTAGTTCAAAATCAATAATTGGATTAAGATCCCTATCCAATTGATAAAAGTAATAGGCAACGTTTAATTTTTTTAATGGTTCTAATAAGACATCGCAAGTAAAAAAAGGGATAAAAATCGTTGAATATTTTCTAATTCTTAAAATATATTCTAAAGCATTTCTTCCTGTATTTAGAGCAATTAATGATGGATGGTAGCTAAGACAATTTTCAATTTGCAACTCGAAATATCCACCAATAGGTTTAATTACTTTTTCTATTGTTTTCATAAGATTTAGCCCTGGTCAGCTTTATACATTCTTTGTTCTTTAGGAACAAAATACTCTTCTAAACTCGCTGGTACCCTTGCGTTATAACCAATAATTTGTCTTAAACTATCATTTAGGGATTCACCGAAATCATAACCTAAAAATCTTGGATAATCAAACTGTTGTTTAATGTATGGCTTAGTAAAGCCTAATGTTAATGCTCTTCTGTTGTGATCGGTAAAATTCGTACCAGCAGCATGCCATAAATTAGAATTAAATAAAATAATTCCACCTTTTTTTACAATTGCTTGATGCGCATATTTTTTAAAATTATCTTCATCAGGCACTTCATCTATTTTATGAGAACCTGTAAGAAAATAAGTAGCTCCATTAAAAATTGTAAAATCATCTAATGGAATAATCATTTGAATCATAAAGTTTTGTTCGACTCTAAACGTTCTAACATCTCTATGAATATGATTAACGTATGAACTACCATTTTTGGAATTTATAACACCATTTATACCATTTAAAATATAATTTCCTCCTAGAAAATCCCTCAACTCAGCATCGCAGAACATATTTTTGAGAAATGATAAACTAAAATTTTCTCGCTCTAATAAATGATGAAGGGTCCCTACCATATTCGCTTCAATCCCATTTGCAATTTGAATCTGTCTTCTTTTTTCATAAGCATTTTCAAAATCTGCAGCAATCATCGAAATTAATTTTTGTGGTATTGCATTTTCATAAATTACCCATCCATATTTATCCATTGCTACTTTAAAATCTTCTAGAGTAGCTCTTTTGTAAACAAAGTAATTTTTCATTGGTTATTGGATTAATTTTTGGTTTTAGTTAATAAAGTTTGATTAGCTAAAATTTATATTCATAATTTTAAGCATATCATTATTTACGAGATTTACATCAAATTTCTCTTTTGCAAAATTCAACCCTGCTATCCCATAATTAACGATTTCTTCTTTATTTAGCATAAAATATTCCATTTTCGAAGCTAATGCTGAGGGATCTTTTACGGGGATAAGAAAACCATTCTCTTTTCCACTTTCTTGATTCACGGTTTCTTTACATCCGGCCGAATCGCAGGTTATAACGGCTCTACCCATAGCCATACTTTCAAGTATTGATCGTGGTACTCCTTCTCTATAAGATGGTAAAACTACGACAGATGAATTTGCGATAACTGATCGTACGTCAACAACATGACCTAAATATTGGATAGGTTTACCTGAGGTAATTTTTTGAAAAAGTTCTTTACTGATGGAGTCAATATTTTTATCGTAATCGCCAATTAACTTAAATTCAGCTTGTGGATATTTGGACTTTATAATTCTAGCTGCTTCAAAATATTCATTTATTCCTTTAGCATTAATTAACCTTGAGATCATTAAAAATGTAACCTTGTTAATATCAGGCTTGGCATAAGTGTAATGTGATAGATCTACTCCAGAACCATTCACAATATGTATTTTGTGCTTTAGGCTGATCACATTTAGATCCATTAATTTTTGAGCATCATCTTTATTATGAAAGATGATATTTAGGTTCGGATTAGATCTCAGACTGAATTTTAGTAATAATTTAGTAATGCTAACAACAATCTTATTACTCCTATTACCATCTGTAAAATTGTAACCTAAACCTGTCAACATAGGTACTATACGTTTTATCTTACAAAATTTGGCAAGTAAAGTACCATAAACAACAGGTTTTAAGGTATATGGAAAAAACACATCTGGTTTTACACTTTTAATTACTTGGTAAAGAGAAAAAATAAATTTGAAATCAGATAATATGGATACATTGCTTCCATTTAGTTTATTTTCATGGACGATAACCCCTAATTGCTGTAAACGATTACGCACAGATTCTTGGGTAATTTCAGGTGTAAAAATAAAAACTTGATTATCCTCTTGCATTTTTTCAATCAATCTCCCCCGAAATTCCAACAGAGTTTTTGATGAATCACATACGATAAGAATTTTTTTGGGAGGGATCGTCTTCATGTCAAAAAATAATTGGGAACTACAAAGCCACCCAAATAGGTGGCTTTGTAATTAAAATATGCGCAATATTTGATTTTATCGAGGTCCAGAATTCTTTTCCACAACTGATGGTACGTCAGCTGCTGCGTGCAAGTATGATTTATATTCGTATTCTGGAACCCAGTTTGATTCTGGAGTAGTTATATTATTGGGACCACAATTATCATAAATATTTGTATTAATACCACTAATATATCCTTCAGGATCTTGAGCAACCTTCGTTGAAAGAGGGATATTACAGTTTAAAAAATATTCATTATCAGTTCTAACTATTCCCCCTGCTCTTGTTCCTATGGAATATCCTCCATTATTTAAATGGTAGTTATTAAACATATGCACTCTACCATAATTCATTGATGGTTCTCTCTCTGATACATTATACCAAAAGTTATGGTGCATAGTAACATGTAATTTACCTTTATCTGATTCATGACCTTCAACTCCTCCACTAATTAGTACAGAAAGATTTGTATCATGAAATTTATTCCATGAAACAGTAACAAAATCAGCCTCTTTTGTTATGGTAATATCTTTACCCCAATGTGACCAACCATGTTCTCTATCATTTCCAAAATCACAATGGTCTATCCAAACATGATGTCCACCTTCTTTAACCTGAACTGCTGCATAAGTAACATAATTTCTAAAGGTTAAATTTTGGATAATTATATTGCCAACACCATAGACAAAAAGTTGTAATCCTTCTAAAACGGCTCCTGATTTACCGATAACTGACTTATTTGCTTGCAAGAAAATCGGGTCTACCCCAGCACCTTTAATCGTACCGCTCACGTAAACAATTTTTGGCGAATAATCACCTAATGCCGCTTTCAACTCAGCAAGTGTTGTTACAGTAACTACAGCACCACCTTTCCCTCCAGTTGTTGTACCATTGACCATAGCATAGCCCATCAAACCATTAGTATTTAATTCTGGATTATTTGAACTAGTAGGTTTTTCTGGATTTGTGATTGCAGTACCTATTTCATAAGTATAGGTCCTACCATTTGTTCTCGGGTCTGAATTATCTGATGCCGAAAAATATAAAGTTGAGTGCCAATGGCTAAATCTACCTTTTCCGAGTTTTCTGATATCGTCATGTACGGCATGAGCTTCCTTCAACTCTACACCGTTTTCGTAAAGTCTTAAAATTGACTGTTTAGGTGCAGAGGGAATATCACCTGCTTCAATAGTTTGAGTAATTTTATATGCAAATCCTCCATCCGATCTTAATCTTTTTGTGTTTATTTTGCCTGTGCTTACTGAATTAGATGCGGAGGCTGATAGTTCAGTATCTTCATCTAACTGAATATTTTCCAGTGAATCTGGTGTATTTAAGCTATCCTTTTGACAATTAGTAAGACTAATTATTGTACAGAATAATAAAGCTGACAACACCACTTTTGTAATTAATTTTGTTTTTTTGTGCATTTATTCTAAGTTTTAAATTTACATCCTTGGCGCAAACCTAAACGATTTGTAAATCTAAAACAAAGCAGATAATCAGGTAGTTAACTAATTTTAACAAAAACCGATAACTCACAACTAACTAATTATAAGTTAATTATAATTTATAATATTTTTATTTCTAGGAGAAATTATTAAAGTTGTTAAAAAATCTAAAGTGACAATCTTATGACAAACTGTCTTCATTATGTATAATTTTTGTCTGATTTTGACAAATCGATGTATAATAGTTATTGAACCAATTTACAAAGTTTTTCACTCCAACTCCCACACTTGTTAGTGGCTGAAAATGAAGCTTATTTGTTAAATCATGAATATCAGCAGAAGTTTCTGCTACATCTCCTGCTTGCATAGGTAAAAAGGTCTTCTTTGCTTTAATACCAGTATGTTTTTCTATCTCGTCAATAAATTTCAACAAACTAACGGGCTCACCTCTACCAATATTATAAACTGAATACGGAACTCTTGAAGTTGCAGGATCAGGACTTTCGGCATTCCAATCTGGATTTGCTTCTGAAGGGGTATCAATAACCTGAACAATACCTTCAACAATATCATCGATATAGGTAAAATCTCTACTCATCTCACCTTTATTATACACCTCTATGGCTTCACCTTCTAGTATAGCTTTGGTAAAAATAAATAAAGCCATATCTGGTCTACCCCATGGACCATATACTGTAAAAAACCTCAAACCTGTTGTTGGTAAATTAAATAGATAGCTATATGCATGAGCCATTAACTCATTACTCTTTTTTGAAGCGGCATATAAAGAAACGGGATGATTAACGCTTTCGTGAGTAGAAAATGGCATATTCTTATTTAAACCATAGACACTGGAAGAGCTTGCATAAAGTAAATGACTGATTTTAAAATTTCTACAACATTCTAAAATATTTAAGAAACCTCTAATATTCGTGTCAATATAGACTTCTGGATTTGTAATACTATACCTAACTCCAGCTTGAGCAGCAAGATTACAAACCGCATCAAACTGATAATTTTTAAAACAAGTCACTAAACCATCACTATCGCAGATATCTAATTTAATAAATGTATAATTAGCATATTTTGTACTCTTTATCGATTTACCGTACTCCAGTTCTGATGTATCGATACCAGTTTCTATGAGTCTATCATTTTTTAGGTTAACGTCATAGTAATCGTTAATATTATCGATACCTATTACAGTATCCCCTCTTTCTAATAAACGTTTGGCTAAATGAAAGCCGATAAATCCAGCAGTGCCAGTAACTAAAATTTTCATAAGATTTAAGATTAATAGTTGAAAAATTACTTCAGATTGGTATAAGAGAACTTTAATTATTTGATAGAGGTTAGCCTTGTTGAGCAAGCGCAATAAATATTGATTTTGCGAATTTTTCAACACTTCGTTCTTGTAAATAATTTAAATGAGGATTATAATTTTGGATTTTAGGTTTCAATAATGTATTAAGAATAGCCTGAGCTAATGCTTCAACATTATTGACTTCTACCGTAGTAATATTTGGAATCGTTGAAATACCACCAGCACAAATTGTAGAAACGACTGATTGATTCAAAGCCATCATTTCTAGTAGCACATTAGGAAATCCTTCTTTTAAAGAGGATACAACACATAGTTTTGCGCTTTTAAAATAGGGAGCTGGATTCGCAATATAACCTTTTAGAAAAACAGCGCTTTGTAAATTATGATCTTCTATTAGCTTTATTAAAGCTGATCTTTCCCTTCCCTCTCCTAATAAAAACAATTTAAGTTGTGGATATGATTTATGAATAATTTTAAATGTTTTAATTAGAATATCGAATCCCTTTTCTGGAATTAATCTTCCTGCAGCACAAATAAATTCAGCTTCTTCATGAATATTAAATTGTTTGGCTAAAAAGTACATCTCACTTAAATCCAAAGGATTCTGTTGGACTAAAACTCGATTTTGACTAATAAATACATTATGCTTTAGTAATTGATCCTTCATGATATCGGTTTGGCAGATGACTAAATCGGCTGCTGGATAACCTAATCTATACAGAAATAAATAGGTTATTTTTTTTAATCCTGAAAACCTAGTGAAAACTGATGTACATTCCCTGACAATAAGTTGCGTTTTTAAATATCCAATACGCTTAAAAAAGCCCAAAAAAGCATTTAAATATGGATGAGTACTCATCAAAATTTCATCTTCTTTAAACTTAACGAGTAAAGGAATCAATTTTAAAAGACCAAGTATGATACTACCATTAGAAAGGTATTTTACGGATATTTGATTAGGTATATCCAGTCTACTTTCACTACTTTTCTTAACAAAAATTAATTTCGCATTAACAGCTTTAGCCAGCTTAAGCATTACATTTTCTGCTCCACCAGCCATGTCTGTTAAAGAGATAATATTAGTTTGTTTAAAATTAGCTCTCATCAGAAGTCTATTAAGTTATACCATGTATTTTCTAAAGACTTTAACTGTTTTTTTTATTGGCATAAAAAATTTAAATATTCTACGTTTGCCATCTACTACTATAGTATCATTACTAAAGCTGATATGATGAATGCCTCTGTCGTAATACTTATCTGGTAAAATTTCGAAAACAGGATCTGTTTTATACTCCGTTTCTGTAAGCACTACGATTTTATTTATTTGGATCGATCCTCCGTAGCATTTGGTTGGATTTTGTGTTGGTCTATAAATAAAATCATCCACAATAAATAAACTTCCAGCACCTCTGCAAGCTTCCCTTTCCACAGTTATTGGGTTTAATTTATGTTCTTGATAATCGCCGTCTATCGATGATGAATAAAAAATATATAACTGATTGTAGTTCTCTGAAATACTAGAAAATAACCAATATTTATCGTTATAAAATATTATTGAACTATCTACATATTCTTTTCCAGATAGTAATACTTTATTTTTGATCAGTAAACAAGGTTTCGAAAAATCAACATTATAAAGCCCTACTTCTTTCGCATTGGAGGTTTCAGGAATACAGTATAATTCTTTGTCTAATTGAAAGAGATAAGGATAAGAAAGATGAATCGAAGATGGAATAATACCACTTACTTTCCGTTTAGATTTAAAATCTACCCCCTCCATCATCATGATTTTGCCTTTCCCATTCCAAAAATTTAATTCTTCATAATAAATCGTAGTTTGATTATTTATATCTGAAATAAAAGGATCTGCTGCATAATCTATATTGTCTTCTTTTAACCAAACAATATTTTTTAATTTTCTTTGCTCAATTAGGTTTGTCGCAGATTGTTCAATAATGCCAATATTCCATTTATCGGCCATAAACACTTTTTCGAAAAGCTTATTTACCAATTTTAACATAATCCACGGTTTTTAAGCAAACACTGGTTTAACTACTGACTTATTCTTTAATAACCATTGTGATAATACTAAAAGCTTCCATATTTGCGGATACCTATTCCATGTACCGGTCATATGCTCATTTATAATTTCTACTGTTCTTTTTACGTGAATTCCAGGGATATTTTTGAGCCTACTTTCAGTTAAATTATCCATTACATATTCTTTAAGTTCATTTCTGAACCAATATTGAAATGGCATAGTAAAACCTGCTTTTGGTCGATCAAAGAAAGACGCAGGAACTTTCTCAAATAAAATATCTTTTAAAATTCGCTTTTGATTCCCAGCTTGATATTTGAATGAGGTCGGCAAACTTCGGGCAAAGTCTACGACCCGATAATCCATCAATGGAGAACGCGACTCTAGCGAAAAAGCCATAGATGCACGATCTACCTTAGTATTAATATCTCCATTTAAGTATGTTTTTATATCAAAATCGGATACACGCTCTAACAATGGTTTATTTGAATTGATAAGGAATTTTGTGAAGTAACTATTCTTAGCCAAATCAGGATTTTTGACCCAAGAATTCTCCATACTACCAAGCATTTTAACATACAGATACTCTATATTTTGCATAGATAATCCCATTGCAATCAGTTTATGCTTATAATAAGGCGATAGCATTATGAGTTTTCCTAAAGTTTTTCTGAATCCAATTGGTACGTTGAAAAGTGGATTTACCTGGTTAATCCATTTGTATCTGTGATAACCTAAAAAGGCCTCATCACCAGCATCTCCACTTAATGCTACAGTGACATATTTTCTTGTATTTTTACTTAATAACATGGAGGGGATAGCGCTGGAATCGGCAAAAGGTTCATCGTAGTATGTACTAAAGTTTTCTATCAAATCAATTCCATCATTATAATCACAAACAATTATATGATGGTCTGTTTTGAGATAGTTGGCTACTTTTGCTGCGTAAACACTTTCGTCAAAGCCTTTTTCATTAAATTTTATTGAAAAGGTTTTAACATTTTCCATTTTTTCAGCTGCAATTGCAGCTACAAGCGAAGAATCTACACCTCCTGATAGGAAAATACCAAGGGGCACATCAGCATTCATTCTTATTTGCACTGCATCAGCTATAAGGTGATTTAAGCGTTGTTTTGCTTCTTCATAGTTGCCCGTAAATTTATTTTTCCAATCATAATCTAGCTTCCAATACTCATGTATTTTTAAGTTTTTATTGCCTAAATTATAAGTAAAAAAATGTGCAGCAGGCAATTGCTTAACCTCTTTCCAAATTGACTGCGGTTCTGGTACATATCCCCAAATTAGATATTGCGCGATCGCATCTTCATCTACACCAAGTGATTTATGCGTACTAATTTGTGATGGTTGACTTGCGAATTCAAAATTGTTATAATCCTTAAAATAATAAAATGGCTTTTTTCCCAATCTATCTCTTGCGCCAAATAAAACTTTGTTTTTGGCATCATAGATGACAAAAGCAAACATACCATTGAATTTTTCTAGACATTCATAGCCATATTCTAAGTAGGCTGCACAGATAACTTCGGTATCAGAAATAGTTCGAAAATGATAGTTTTTTTGTTCGAGTTCATTTCTAATATTTTTGTAATTATAAATTTCTCCATTAAAAACAATATGCAAATCAGCATAGCTAAAGGGTTGATTAGAACGAGGATCCAAATCAATTATTGCTAATCTGTTATGAGCCAAAACAATTCCATCAAATCGTTGGACACCAGTAAAATCTGGACCTCTAAACTTGATCTTATTCATTTTTTCATAAACAATTTCATCCGAATAAGGAATAGTAGAACCATAAATACCGCACATACGCTTATATCTTAGTGAGTTTAATAATTGTTCGTAAGCTTCACTTACTTATTGTAAATAAATTCTTCGTGATTCGTTTATAAAATTTTTGACAAAAGAACCATCGGAAAGGGTAAATAATCAGTTTCTTGTTTTAATTTGCCACCAAAACCATCTTTAAATTTATTGATTCTGCAAAGTGATTCATCTTTGGTATCCAATGCATACCCCCCTAAATCATACTCCATAAACCCCATTTGCTTGAAATATTTCATATCCATAAAATGAAGTAGCCGGTTGGCACGACCAACGATAGCACGTGTTTGAGCATCCAATGAATTTCTGAATAAAGAAGCTGAATGCAACAGTCTTACACGTTTAAAACTCTCATCTATTATGTAAGAATGCATCACAACTTCTTTTTTATCATATTCAGCCTTTGTAATGACTAAGTACCTTTGGTAATGGTTGATGCTATTATTTAACTGGGGAAGTCCCTTTGTCTTTGCAAATTGATTGTAAAAATTTTTAAAGTTCTCAACGTTCTGTTCTACAGTAGTGTTGATATGCTCCTTTTCGGCTCTTCTGATTTCGTAACTTGTATTTTTATCAAAACCCTCCAGCAATTGTTTTTCATCCTTTGCTAGATCAATGATCTTAGTGAAAAAGTTCTCTCGTACAAAACCTAATACCGGCTTATAATGAGTGCTTTGTTTATATAAAGTAGTTAAACAGTTCCAAATAGTTGGCTTAGAACTGTACCAAACTACTTTACGGTTTAAAAAAACTATAAACTTAATTTTAACACAAAGCATATGTAACCTGATAAATGAAATTTTTAAACTATTAAATTTTGGTACTCCACAGCAACCTTATCCAGTGCATATCTTTTATATACATCCTGTTTAATTGCAGCAAAATCCCATCTTTTAGAGCATGCTGTTAATACTTGATTTTTGAAGCCTTGTAAATCTCCCTGTTCTACAATAAAGCCATTAAATCCATTCCGGAGAAGACCTGACAATCCGCCTACGCGAAAAGTAACAACGGGTATTCCCACAGATAAAGATTCTAAAACCACATTTGGAAATCCTTCTGTAAAAGAACTTAACACCATTAGGTCATGCTCCAAAATGATTTTAGCCACATTCGTAATCTGTCCCATAAACACAACTCTATGATTCAGTTTAAGTAATTCTACTTTGCTAAGAATATCACCTTTTAATCCCCCATCACCTACAATGGTTAGCGAATAATTTTCAGGAAGTTCTTTTATAATATCCAATAAACGATCAATACCTTTCTCCTTAGAAAGCCGGGCAACAATTATCAACCTTTTTTTTGACGGGGAATGATATTCTTCTTTAATTAATCCTGTATACAAAACTGGATTAGGTATAACAATTAATTTACCTGGATTTACCTTATACTCTTTAATAACTGACTGCATCATTTCATCAGATTGGCAAACAATGATGTCAAACCTGTGATAAGAAATACGAGTAAAAATATTCCAGAATCTGGTTTTTCGTCCATCAAACTTTTTCATTTGATCTGGAATATTAGATGCCCGTGCTATCAGATTTGGAACACTAATAAATAATGACACCAGTGACACCAAAATATTAATATGACCAGTAGTGGAAAAAATAGCAAAAGGCTTCTCTTTCTTTAAAAATTTATATAAAGCAAAGAATGAAAGTGAGGCTTTTCTGGTTTTTAAATCCACAAAATTTACCCCATCAATATCTGTAGAAAAGCATTTGTCTTCAGAATTTAAAAAAACGATAGTAATATCGTAAAGGGATTTATCAAAACGTTGTGCCAGCAACCAGAATACACGCTCAGCTCCCCCTGCTCCTAGAGAAGCCACAATAAAAAAGATTTTATTTTTGATTGTTCCTTGCGTCATAACCTGTATATCATTAACTAAGAATGATTTTATTAATCGTTAGGTAAATAATTTTAAGATCAATCCATAAATCATTATTCTTGATGTACTTCATGTTTTGATTAATTTTTAAAGGAATTAATTCCTTTATATAAAAATTCTCTGGATCATTAGATTTGGCCAAAAGTTCACATTCATTCGAAAATTCAATCGATGCCAAGTCAGTAATTCCAGGTTTAACAGAAAGAACCATTATTTGCTCATCGTTATAAAGATTTACATATTTACGAACCTCGGGACGTGGACCAACAAAACTCATATGGCCCTTTAAAACATTAAATAACTGAGGTAGTTCATCAAGTTTATACTTTCTTAACCAATATCCTAATTTTGTAATACGAACATCGTGATTACCTAAAGTAAGTAGCAACTGATCGTGCTGGTGCACATACATTGTTCTAAATTTAAGCATCGGAAAATCTTCTACATTCTTTCCTACTCTAATCTGTCGATAGAATATCCCTCCTTTCGAATCTAAAAGTATGAGTATAGAAATTATGACAAAAACAGGACTAAGTACAATTAGACCAAATAGGGCTAATAGAATATCAAATATGCGTTTGCTGTCCATAATCAGAAAAATTTGGTAATATATTCAGTTTTAAATCTTCCTTAATTCTATTTTTAGGCTGTAATTTTCTTGGTTTATTTAATTGGATTTGCACAGTTGCAATGACCGATTCAATAACAAATTGTATTTCATTATCTGAGAGCTGCGGATAAATAGGCAAAGAAATCTCACAGGAATATTGCTTATAGGCTACTGGATAATCTTTTATTTTATACCCAATACTTTTAAAATAAGTAAGCATGGGCATCGGTATAAAATGCACGTTGGCCGCTACACCTAGCTGAGCCAGATCGTCTATGATTTGATCCCGTTGTGCTTCGGAAATCCCCATTATTCTTAACGGAAACAAATGGTATGAGGTTTCTCTATTATCATCTTGCAGTGGAGGTTTTATAAACCAATTCATTTGCTCTAGACCTTTACAATATTTTGAAGCAATTTCTTTCCGCCGAGGTAATAATTCATTAATGTATTTTTTTATTTGTGCCAAACCAACAGCAGCACATATATCTGGCATATTAATTTTTAATCCTTGAAATAGAATGTCATAACGCCATCCTCCTCCTTTTGATTTAGCCAAAGCATCTTTACTTTGTCCATTAAGCGTATATTTCTTTAGAAATTCATACTCTGTCAATGCGCTAAACCTAGGTGGAAGATTTAAACAAACGCATCCCCCTTCAGCTGTAGTAATATTTTTTACTGCATGAAATGAAAATATAGTGATATCACTCATTTTAGCCGAAGCCAAACCGTTATAAGTTGCACCAATAGAATGTGCTGCATCTGACACCAATAAGATACGCCCTAAAAGTTGTTGCTTCTCGGATTCTGCAGTAAACATATTTATTACCTCCGATTCCCTAATAATAGTGTTTAGCTCCACATAATTACATGGCCATCCGGAAATATCAACAGCTATTATAGCCTTCGTTTTAGACGTTATGGCTTTTTTCACCTTTTTAGGATCTATACAAAAATCATCACTAACATCTACCATTATAGGAGTAGCACCACAATGCAAAACACTTAAGGCTGTTGCACAATACGTATAAGCAGGGATAATTACTTCATCCCCTGGTTTTACTCCAAACCATTTTAACATCATTATTGCTCCGGATGTCCAGGAATTAACACAAATTGCCACATCTGAATTCGTAAGTTCAACTATTTCTTGTTCCAAAGCTTTAACTTTAGGACCAGTTGTAATCCACTTATCTTGAAGTGATTGCAGTACTTGATCAATTACCGATTGATCAATAAACGGGGGTGAGAATGGAATGTTCATAATTTGAGGATTAATTTGTTATATGTCTATTTCTATAAAAGACATGTAAATAAAAATTATAAAAAGGAGGAGGATTGATAGGATTTATGCGTTATGCAATATTAAATCCCTCCATTTTGGAAGAATAATTTCTATTGAATTTATTTGATTGATTAACTTCGCATTGCTTGCTACTCTTACTCTCAGGCTTTCATCAGCTAATAAATTATCCATTGCCGAAGTAAGTTTGCAAATATTATTTGGCTCTATTAGAATCCCGTTTGCTTCATTTTCTATTATTTCTGAGGGCCCAAATTCACAATCCATTGCAATACAAGCACAGCCAAAACTCATCGCTTCTATTAACGTATTTGGATATCCCTCGTTTCT
This sequence comes from Sphingobacterium sp. HJSM2_6, assembly GCF_049316305.1. Taxonomy (NCBI): domain Bacteria; kingdom Pseudomonadati; phylum Bacteroidota; class Sphingobacteriia; order Sphingobacteriales; family Sphingobacteriaceae; genus Sphingobacterium; species Sphingobacterium sp. HJSM2_6. The sequence goes on along the minus strand of NZ_JBMOXB010000022.1, from coordinate 9,285 downwards.
GGATGGAAGCACAAACAGTTCAGCTTGATTATAATAATCCTGTAAATTATCTTTTGGTCCAATAAGCTTTACCCTCTGTTGTATTCCCAAATGTTCAATTTGCTTGGATAGGTTTTCATATTCACTTCCACCACCAACAATTAATAAATCAACATCATCTGCATTAATCTTACTATATGCTTCAATTAGTTGATCAAAGCCTTTAATATAGGAAAGCCTACCAACTCCTAAGATGAATTTTTTAGTATTTACAGGATTAACAGAGGGTGATTTAAATTCATTTAAGGGATTTCTGATAATTTTAAAATTATTTAATCTTTTAAAAGACTTTTGATTTCTAATGCAGTCCCCTATTCCTTTAGCTGGTATTACAATAGCATTGGAATTTTTATATAGGATATATGATATTCTTTTTAAAATGAAGTTATATGAATTAATTGTGTGATCAGGTGTAGTCCGCTCTGAAACTATATAAGGTGTTTTAATTAAAGAACAAATTAAACCGCTCCATAAATTTGCGGTAGTCATAAAAGAAATAACACATGTTGGCTTTTCTTTAATAACTAATTTGAATAATCGTAAAAAAATTAATAATGCATATTTAATACGATTAAATATATTTTCTTCTTCCCTCTCATCTAATAAATTAATAATCTTTACATGAGGCAAAATTTGATACTCTGGTTCGGCTTTATTGAGACAAATTATAAAAACGTTAAATCCTTGTTTACTAAATTCATTGGCAAGTATGGACAATACTCTTTCTGCACCTCCAATTTGAAGGTTATTAATCACAAAGAACAACTTGTTTAACATACCTAAATGCCTTCTGGAAAAAATCAATGAACAAATTATTTATCAGCCTAAGCCCAACAATTAAAAGCATATAAAAAATCTTCTTAGAATGAAAGAATGCTTTTAGCTTAAAAAAATAAGAAATAGCAGCGTGTATTATCTTCGAAAAAAAAGTATTTATTGGGAACCTTTTTTTTTGTAAAACCCAAATTCCTGATACCATTTAGACAACACATATATTCTCCAAATAAAAGTAGAATAGTCATGCTTACCATCTAAATGTTTTTTAAAAATATCTTTAAATCTAGCAGTGTTTAAACCGGGAATCTGATGTAAAAAATCATCTGTTATATTTTTTTCAAATTCACTACGTAGTTCATTTCTTATCCAACTTGCTAAGGGTACAGCAAAACCTCTTTTGGGTTGGTCAAATATATTTTCAGGAATATACTCTTTCAGAATATCTTTTAATATTTTTTTTCTCCTGCCTTTTTCAAAACGGTATGATACAGGAAGTGTTCTTGCAAACTCAATGATATTATAGTCTAGAAAGGGGCTTCTGACTTCTACTGAATGAGCCATGCTAGCACGATCTACCTTTACATTACTATCGTTTTCTAACCACAATTTAATATTTAAATCGGCCGTTGCCTGCAATAAATCTTTCGTCCATGTCTTGTAACCATTATAATGGGATAACCAATTAAAATTCCTCTTCCTTAAAAGAGAATCATAACCAACAAATATACCAGCAATAAAATCATATTTTGAAGCGGTATTGAGTATTCCTTTATAAGTGTATGTTCTGGAACCCAAATAATTAACACTCAACAATCTGGCAACCATTTTCCGCAAAAAATAGGGCACAAAAGTAATCTTATCCGCGTAAGACACAAGTCTAAAATGGTTGTATCCAAAAAAACTTTCATCACCACCATCTCCTGACAAGACCATCGTAACAGATTGTTTTGTGACTTTATTTAACAATAAAGAAGGCAATGCAGAGCTGTCTGCAAAAGGTTCATCAAATACTTTTACCAATTGAGGAATCATTTCCAAAATATCTGATACTTTACAAATTGTTTCTGTATGTTCCGAACCTATTATTTTTGCATATTGAGCAGCTACTTTACTTTCATCATAGTCCGGATCCTCGAATCCTATAGAAAATGTTTTAATAGGATTCTTTGAAATCCTTGAAGCAATACTGGACACTAAAGCAGAATCTATTCCTCCCGAAAGAAAAGATCCAAAAGGCACATCCGATTGTAATCGAATTTTTACGGCATCTTTTAACAGATCGTGCAATTTGTCCTTGGCCTCTTCATAAGTTAATTCTACTTCGGTTATCTCCTTCAGATTCCAATATTCTTTAACACTACATGTCTTTTTATCTAAATCAATTTCCAAATTATTACCTGGAGGTAATTTGTAGACATTTTGGTAGATCGTGTACGGACTAGGAATATAACCACAATCCAAATACATCGAAATAGCTTCATTGTTTATTTTTTTGTGCTGACTTATGGGACGTAGTTGACTACAAATCTCTAATTGTCCCTCCTTCCATGAATAATAAAAGGGTTTTACGCCTAAACGATCCCGAGAACAAAATATTTTTCTGGATGTGGCGTCATATATGGCAAACGCAAACATTCCATTTAGCTTAGGCACTAAATCTGCCCCCCATTCTTTATACCCCTTTAATAATACTTCGGTATCGCTGGTCGTATCAAATGTATACCCGAGGTTTGTTAAATCTGTCTTTATCTTTTGGAAATTATAAATTTCACCATTGAACACAATAACGAGATCTTCAAATTTCATAGGCTGATGCGATCGCACATTTAAATCTAAAATAGATAATCGCAAATGACCAAAAGTTAAATCAAATACTTTAGTAATTCCTAAATAATCTGGACCACGAAACTGGATAGATTCCAGTTTTGATTTTACTGTCTCCTCTTCAATTGGAATATTGGTCAAATAAATACCGCACATCTTAAAATGCTTTTATATTGAGAGGATTAGCCTGATATTTAGTAATTGGATAATTTTCTAATTGATTTTGTTCATATTCATTTTTAACCATATCTATTTGAATAAACAACCACATGGAAACAAATAATACTAGGTTATTATCAAAATAATTATGATGGGTAAGCATATACAATACTAATGAAAATGAAACAAGAAAAATTACAGGATGATTATCAAACATTTTAACTCCATTAACTAAAAAAGTTCCATATATCCATAGAAAATACAGAAAAACAAAAAAACCAGCTTCACCAATCACCATTAAAAATGTGTTGTGTACACCGTTTTTAATGGTGAAATTATTATCAGGAGGCCCATATACTTCTCCACTAAAAGAATGGTATCCATTACCCAAAATCGGACTTGTTAAAATGTTATTATAATAATGTGCCCAGGTTTCTGTTCGAGAATCTTCCTTTAAATCATCATTGACTTTTCCTTCAAGTATTCCCGAATATGCCCCCATTCTTTGAATATTTAAATCCAGTTTATCTCCAAATGAAAGTAGCATACCAAATAAAACAACTCCTAATAAAATTTTATAAACATTACTAAAATTAATCAGCAAGGACAGCAAATTCACTAATATCCAGATTAATAAGAAAGTCCTAGAGAAGGTAATAAGGCCGGCAATTGAAAACAATATTTGCCCTAATATTTTTAATTTTTTATTGCCTATTGAGAAACTTAGTGAATATCCTAAAATACATGCATAACCTGCAGCATTAGGATTTAAATAAAATCCTCTGTATCGACCACCAATTCCTTCTATAAAAATAGATTCAAGAATTATACTTAAACTACCCAATAAAAGCACTTTGAATATATCATCTTTTGTGGTATCAGTTACTATACTGACCCCCATAACAATTAAAATAAAGTATTTAAAAAATGCAACCAAAAATCCATCGCCGTTTTGAAAACTGACTAATATTGAAACTAAAAAGTATAAAAATCCTAATACAATAAATGGAATTATTGGTTTTTTATTCGCACTAAAGTAGTAATATACAATTATGAGTAGGTAGGTACCGTAGCTTAAAAGCTGACCAACTGCAGCATTAGCATTAATCAAAAAATAGCTAGGAAGATTGCAGAAAACTAAGAATAAAATAATAATCTTAAGAAATTTCATATCGAAAATTATTTTGATTTATAACTAAATTCTTATAGCGAATTACAATATAGTTTTTATTGTAATAAAGGCATTTTGTAAACTATGACCTCTAGCTTCAAACAGAAAGTATTTTTTTAGATAATAGAAAAGGAGTTTGATTTTCTGAACTCTAGAATATTTAAATATTTTAAGGATCAAATTCAAATCATCAAGTGTTTTTTGCTTTATACCTTTTACTTTTAATGTACTCCAAATCCCCCCTTTATGTTGTCTATAACAACACATTATTTCGGGTAATACATAAATTTTCTTTCCAGTAGTGAATGTTAAATACAACTTAAATAACCTATCAGGAGCATTAAAATCAAAATACCAATCTGCTGCATAAACTTCTTTAACTTTGGGTATATTTCTGAAAAGTAGTGAATTGAGCACTGTTTCAAAATCATTATCGAATAATATATCTTCAAACGAATAAATTATTGGTTTAGGATTTAAATTCATATAATATATTTCGTTATCTTCTTTAATCCTTTTCGTGTAATGACAACATATAACATACTCAGGGTTCTGTTCTAAAAAATCGACCTGTTTTTGCAGTTTTAAAGGATCTGTCCAATAGTCATCTCCATCGCATTGAGTCAAATATTTCCCCCTCACTTCTTTATTTACCCTTAACGAATTTTTGTGGACCCCCACATTTGATTCCGAGGTAATTAACTTTATTTTATCTGGATATTTTAACACATATTCATCTACAATTTTTCTAGTGTTATCTGTAGAACAATCTTCTCCAATAATAATCTCAAACTTAAACGTAGTTTGTTGCATTAAGTAACCCTCAATAGCTTGTGCTATATACTTTTCATGATTGTAAGTTATACAGCAGATACTAACCATCACTTCAGATTCAATAGTTTCCATAGCTAATTTATTTTTTTTTCATGACCATTTATAGATACTTCTATTCGATTGGCAATCAAACCTCCAAAATCTTTTTGCTTAGTTGAGTTTCTCACAGGATATTGCTGTACACGCAATAATATCCGTGAAATCATATCCAGATCAGGGATGGTTAGCGAATCATACAGCGGTAAACAAAGTATTCTCTTCACCACAGAATCACATACGGGCATGCTTTTATGATTTACAAACGGTAATGTAGCCAAAGAAGGAAAAAAATACCTTCTGCAATATATTCCGGACAATTCTAGTTTAGTCATACAAGCATGCATAAGTTCTTCTGAATCAAAAAGAATTGGACAATAGGCATAATTATAATCGCGATCAGAATCAAGTGATTGAAATTTTACTTTTAATCTTTTCAGATTCTCTCTATAATGTAGCGATAATAATTTCCTCCTTTCCAAAATAGCATCAACATGCATAAGGTTACATAATCCCATAGCTGCATGAAATTCTGAGTTTTTTGCATTAATCCCAACCAAAGAAAAAGTATCCGGTCCACAGTATCCAAAATTTCGTATGAACGCCATTTTCTCTAATAACTCTGGATTTTTCGTAAAAACAGCCCCACCTTCAATGGTATGAAATAATTTAGTAGCATGAAAACTTGTCGTACTGATATCTCCATATTCGAAAACAGATTTGTTTTTATATTTTGTACCGAAACAATGAGCGGCATCATATATTACTTTTAAACCATATTTGTCGGCAATATTTTGTATTGCATCAATATTACACGGATTACCGTAAACATGGGTTGCCAGTATAGCTGAAGTTTTAGAGGTAATTGCTTCCTCGATTTTATCAGGATCAATATTAAAAGTTTCCGGATCAATATCCACATATACTGGTTCACATTCCTGCCATAAAATACTATTAGTAGTAGCGACAAAAGAGAATGGAGTCGTAATAATTTCTCCTTTCAATTCCAATGCTTTAATAGCGATTTGAAGAGCTGTAGTACCGTTGGTTACATAAAGTAAATAATCCAGATTCAGATAATTCTTAAGCTTAAGTTCCAAATCATTAACTAAAGGTCCATTATTGGTTAGCCATTGGCGATCCCAAATACTTCTTATATAGTTTTCAAACTCCTCCACTTTAGGAAGATATGGTTTAGTTACTGGTATCATTTTTTTAGAATTAATTGTTTAAAGTCTGTTATTGCCGTTAGGTTTAAAATATTGCTTAAGCTTAAATAAGTAAAGCCGTAAAACAGAGCACTCATAATAATCCGTGTCAGATCGTTAATATTAAAAGAAGTCACTAAAAAATAATTAAGAAAATAAACTGAAATACCAATTATGGCTGACAAGATTATGGTCGGTAAAACATCGAATATCTGTTCTTTGACTGAATAATTAATGAGCTTTCCGCTATAGATTGAGTTGATGTAAAACCCAATTAGATTAAAGGATAATTGAAAATATAAAAGACCGTAAATCCCAAATGGAATTACACTCAAAATTCCTATTACACTTATGATCTTCTTTATAATTTCCAGTTTTAAAAACAAATCACTGCGTCCTTTAACCTTTAAAATATTCAAATTATAGGCATGAAGAGGATACATTATCCCTGCAACACAAAGTATTTGAAAATAAGGAACTGCTGGCAACCATTTATCGGTTAATAAAAACCTAAATAAGGGTTGGGCAGTTGAACACATAAAAATCAGTATAGGAGCATTCCAAAAAATAACCTGCTGCATTACCTTTTTATTCACTCGTTTTAGTTGTTCATTATCATTGGATATTTCCGCAAACATCGGATAAGTTACTTTATTAACAGCTGCTGAAATATTTGAGGTTGGTAGTTGACTGATAGATTCGGCCCGTGAATAATATCCTAATTGCGTAGCTGAATAAAATTTACCGATAATAAGTGTATATATATTTTGATAAAGTGTGTCCAGTATTCCCGAAAGGGCCATTTTATAACCAAAATGAAAATGAAGGTTAAAACTTTTCTTATCAAATATCCAGGAAGGACGCCAATCTGAATATTTCCAATGAAATATGGTTATCAAAAATGTGGTAAATAAACTCATCCATACTAGACTCCATACCCCATATCCAGCTTGAGCAAGTAGAACTCCTAAAATGCCACCCACAAAAGAAGAAGGAATTTGTATGTTTGTTTGTGTTTTAAACCTCATTTCTTTGACAAGAAGGGTACTTTGAATACCAAATAAAGCATTTAAAATAAATATCAGACTGTATACACGAATGATACTTGTCAAAATTTTCTGATCGTAAAACGAGGAAATAAGGGGTGCACAAAAAAATAAAATAATATAAAGAATTGTACTACCTATCAAATTAAAATAAAAAACAGTAGAAAAATCTTTTTGATTAGCATCAGTTGTACGTATGAGCGAAGAAGTAAGGCCACTGTCTAATAATGAATTTCCGATGGATATAAACACGGATAACATAGCTATAAGCCCAAATTCTTCAGGTTTTAAAATACGGGCAAGAATTATGGTTATAAAAAAACTAACTAATTTCGAACCAAATTGCTGTCCTACCGACCATAGTACACCAGAGATGGTCCTATCCTTTAAAGTCATTGTTATAAACGTGCACTTACCATCGTATCTGGCAAGACTGATTTTATGTCGTAAACGATTGTATTTTCTTTGCAGAGATTTGTAAGGTCGAGCTCTTTAAATTCTTGATGGGCAACCGCTATTAAAATTGCATCGTATTTTCTTCTTTTCGATTCACCATTCTGACAAATCACTCCATATTCATGTTTAACTTCGTCTGAATTGGCCCAAGGATCATGAATACATACCTTTACTTTATATTCTTCTAGCTTCCTAACTATGTCGATAACCTTTGTATTTCTTACATCGGGACAATTTTCTTTAAATGTAAATCCTAAAACCAGTACTTCCGAATCTACAATGTGCATCCCGTTATAAATCATTTGTTTAATAAGCTGATCTGCTACGTACGAACCCATACCATCGTTTACACGGCGGCCTGCCAGAATAATTTCAGGATGATAACCGACTTCCTGCGCTTTCTGTGCAAGGTAATACGGATCAACCCCTATACAATGTCCTCCCACCAGACCTGGTCTAAAATTCAAAAAATTCCACTTTGTACCTGCAGCATTAAGCACTTCGGTAGTATCTATACCCAGCCTGTTAAAAATCATCGCTAATTCATTAACAAATGCAATATTTATATCTCGTTGTGCATTTTCTATAATCTTTGCTGCTTCTGCAACTTTAATTGAAGACGCTTTGAACGTTCCAGCACCAATAACAGATTTATATAGATTATCTATCTTCTCAGCAATTTCTGGAGTAGATCCTGAGGTAATCTTTAATATATTGGCTACCGTATGTTCTTTATCTCCTGGGTTTATCCGTTCTGGTGAATATCCTACAAAAAAATCTTCGTTGTAAATAAGCCCAGAATTTCCGGCTAAAACGGGAACACATTCGTCTTCTGTTACACCTGGATACACCGTCGATTCATAAACAACAGTATCCCCTTTTTTCAAAACTCCGGCAACCAAAGCACTTGCCTTAATTAATGGGGTCAAATCTGGCCTATTATTTTTATCAACAGGTGTTGGGACTGTAATAATGAAAACTGTACAAGTATTTAATTTTTTTGAATCATTAGTACAATACAATCCTTTTCCAGAAATGAAATCAGAGCTAAGTACATTTTTTAATTCTTCTTCACTAATTTCTAAAGTCCCATCCTTACCTAACATGAGTTCTTTCACCCGATGTTCTAAGATATCAAAACCAATAACTTTATACTTTTTTGCAAACTCAACCGCAAGTGGAAGTCCAACATAACCAAGACCTACTATAGCAATTTTTTCAGAAACTAGCTTGTACATAAAACTGTATTTAAAGGTGTCACTTTTGTAAGTTGATTAATCTCTATGCGAGTAACTAATGCGCAATCTAAATGGTCAATAGTCATTAGTACTGTTTTACCTTTTATCTTGATAACCTCTCCTTCTTGATTGTAAAACAATCCACTTCTAATTCTCACTTTATCTCCAGTAGAGATTTCATTAAGATGTATTATTTCAAGATTATTGTATGTTTCTACAATTTCTCTAAGCTTTTCAATTTCGGACTCCTTTATAATTGCAGGTTTGCCCATAAAATAAATGAAATTTACTACTCCAAATGTATTTCTGACATTTGTATGGTATCTATCATCTATTTTAACAAAAACATAACCCGTAAAAAGGGGAATACTGACTTTCTTTTTTCTGTCTGCCCATTGATTCTCGGTTGTTATTAAAGGATGTACGTCTTCAAACTAAATTAGACACATTAGGATGAAACCTTAAGGAGACTTTCGAGTTATAAATTTATTAATTTT